>NZ_JBFULT010000043.1:0-25182 GCF_054049755.1 Bradyrhizobium sp. P5_C11_2 | reverse complement strand
GTTGAGGATGTTCAGGTAGGACGGAAAATAAGCGATGCCGGAAGGGTCGCAGTCGCCGAACCTCAGCTCGCGGTCGAACGAGAAATTCGTCATCAGATCGCGACGACCGGATGCCGGATGACGCCGACGCCATCGACCCCGGCCTCGACCACGTCGCCCGGCCACAGCCATTCCTGAGGGCTCCTGCCGGCGCCGACGCCCTCGGGCGTTCCCGTTGCGATGATGTCGCCCGGCTCGAGCGTCATGCCCGACGAAATGTCCGATATCAGCACCGGAATGTCGAAGATCATGTATTTGGTATTGGAGTCCTGCTTCATGACCCCGTTCTTGGTCAGCCAGAGCCGCAGATCATGCGGATCGGGAATCTCGTCCGCGGTGACGATGCACGGGCCGAACGGCGCATAGGTGTCCATGCCCTTGGAGAAGATCCACTGGCCGGCGCGGCGATTGTCGCGCGCCGAAATGTCGATCATCACCGAATAGCCGAACACGTGATCCATCGCCTTCTCGACGGTGATACGGGTCGCCGTCTTGCCGATGATGACGGCGAGCTCGACTTCCCAATCGAGCTGCTGCGTCATCTTCGCATTGTGCTGGATCGCCGCGCCCGGGCCGATCACGGAGGTCGGCGGCTTGGAGAAGACGACCGGCTGCTTCGGCAGGTCCTTGTCCGTATCCAGGCTCTTGGCGGATTCCGCGACATGCGCGCGGTAGTTCAGCCCGATGCCGAAGATGTTTTTCCGCGGCCGCGGGATCGGGGCCTGCAGCTTCACGTCCTCGACCGGAACGGCGGAGCCGGCCGGCAGGCGTCCATTGGCATTATCCAGGCAGTCCCTGAGCGCCGGCAGCAATGTCACGCTGTTGTCGATCAACGACAGCATGTCGCTCGGCCATGTAAAGCCCTGCGACGCACCGAGGTGCTCGACGTCCACAACCAATCCGTCAACGAGGACCCCGAGGCGGGCACCGCTGGAGCCCAAAGTGTAGGTAACAAGGCGCATGAAGCTTTATCCGGCTCTTTCGGTTGAATTCTGCGTGGGGACGTCAGGCGGCAACTGGCTGGTGGCCGGCATTGTCGCCATAGGCCTCTTCCCGGTAGAAGCCGAGACTCTCGATGACGGGCAGATCGTTGAAGCAGAACAGGCAGGCGTCTTCGCTCTCTGACGCATTGCCGTGCTCGTGCCATGCCCAGGAGGGAACGCAGAAGATATCGCGCTCCTGCCACTCGAAACGCTTGCCGCCGATCACCGAATAACCACGCCCCTTGGCCACCTGGTAGATGAAGCTGCCGGTGTGCCGGTGCGACTTGGTCCGTTCGCCCGGCCGCAGCAACTGCATGCTGGCGCCGATCGTCTGCATCACATGTCCGCCGGTGACCGGATTGACGTAGTTCATGAGAATGCCGTCGTAAGGCGAGCCATCGGTCGCGGCGGCATATTTCCGCAAGGCGTCGTAGGTAGGCTCCCACTCGTATTTGAACATCGGGGAATAGCCCTTCGACCATTTCGAGTCGACCGGGCGAAGACCGGGATTGCCCCAGGTCTTGGTCATGTCGTCCACGGGATAGCCGGAGTCTTCCTGCTGGACCTTGGGATGGACCGCGAAGAAGTTCGCTTCCAGCGCATTGACCAGCGGGATGTCGAGTCCGTCCTGCCAGATGCAGACCGAGCCGTTGCCGTCGACCCCATGCTCGTGCCAGGTGCCGTTCGGCGTCAGCACGAAATCCCGCGCCCCTAACGTCATCTTGTGACCGTCGACGACGGTGTAGGCCCCCGACCCTTCCATGATGAAGCGCAAGGCCGACGCCGAATGTGCGTGCGCCGAGGCGACCTCGCCGGGGTGCATCACCTGCAATCCGGAATAGAGCCAGCCGACCGCGGCCGATACGTCGCGGCGGCCGGGATTGTTGAGATAGATCACCCGCCGTCCCGCCTTCTCCGGCGAGACCAGCTCGACCGACCGCAGCACGTGCTCGCGCAGATCGTCGTAGCGCCAGAGCACCGGAACGGACGCCGATTGCGGCGCCCACGGCTCGATCTTGTTGGCGACCGTCCACAGCGCGCCAGCTTCGTACTTTTCGAGATCCTTGTAATAGGCCTTGAGCTCGGGCGTGTCCTCGACATTGGCCCGGCCGACGATGTTTTCGCGCATCCTATCCTCCAAGTCCTGTCTTGTGGCTTCAACCAAAGTAAAATGAGTTGGTTGATTGGGCCGCGGGGTGCGTCACCTCTCCCGCTTGCGGGAGAGCATAGGCCGCCTTCAGCGGCCGTCCTCCAAGAACGCCGAGGCGAAGCCTCGGCTTTGCCGAAGGCGCGGGTGAGGGTTCTCTCCTCTAGGGGGTTCTCGATTGCGTTGATACCCTCTCCCCAACCCTCCCCCGCAAGCGGGGGAGGGAGCGCACCTTCTTTGCGGTTTGCATCCCAAACCATTATTCCGATCCGAGCGGGATCGGCGTGAAGCCCTGCCCCGCGGCATCGCCCTCACCGTCTGCGAGGTCAAGTGGCGCCAAAGGACGCCGATTGACCCGGAGATCGAAAATGTCGAACCGGTTGTAGTGCCCGACGATGTCATGCATCTGCTTCGGCTGGATGCAGCGCTCGAGGTCGATGTCGGCGTAGACGATACCCTCGTCGTCGATCAGGGCATCGCCGACCAGGCGGCCGTCAGGCCCGATGATGCCGGAGAAGGCGCTCGACTTCCGCTGCAAGCGCGCGCGTGCGTCGGGAACCACGGCTTCCATGGCGGTGATGATCTCCTCCGACACGGTCGAACAGGAGACGATCGTAAAAATCTTGCCTTCGAAGGAGTGGGCAATCGCGCGCAACTTGATCGCCTCCGCCATGTCATAGTCGGGGGGCGCGACGGGAAGCGAGATGTAGCTGGCGACATGCACCAGCTCGCCCTGCCCCAACAGCGCAAAGCGCGCGAGCGTGTTGGTGTTCTCGCCGCACGCCAGCCCTCCGAGACGCCCGATCTCGGTATCATAGACGCGCAGGCTCGATCCGTCACCGCCGGTCCAGGTCAGCTTCTCTGCCCAGGTCGGCACCAGCTTGCGATGCTTGCCGAGCAGCGTGCCGTCCGGCCCGATGAAAACCATTGTGTTGTAGATCGTGCCCAGCGAGACCGGACTGCGCTCGTTCACGCCGAGCACGACGTGGCATCCCGTGTCGCGCGCGGCCTTCCGGACGACGTCGACCTCCGGACCCGGCACAAGGACCGACGCCTTGGCGAGCTTCTCGAACCATGCGCTTCCCGTGACCGGGTCGGTGATCCAGTTCCAGTAGGGGTAGCCGGGAACGAAGACTTCGGGGAACGCAACGAGCTTCGCGCCGTTCGCCGCGGCTTCACGGACCAGTGAAGCCGCCTTGTCGGCCGTCGCGCTCGCGTTGAGATATACCGGTGAGGCCTGGATGGCGGCAGCTTTAAAGCGAGGCAGCTTCAGCATCGGCGCAGGCCCTGTCGCTGGCTTCATGATCGCACTCGGGAGCAGATCCGCTAGAGTGTCAGCATGGCGCGGCGTTGACTTACTTTACATGTAAAAGTATGATAACGCATATTTCTGGAGGCTGCAATGGCTGAACGGTCTTTTGCTCGCGAAGTCGAGGATCTCCGGCTCGGCGACGGCGACACTTTCCGCGGCGAAGGCATCCTCGCCATCACCAAGGCCCTGCTGCAATCGGGCGTCGCCTATGTCGGCGGCTATCAGGGCTCACCGATCTCGCATCTGATGGACGTGCTCGCCGACGCCAAGGACGTGCTCGACGATCTCGGCGTCGTGTTCCAGAGCTCCGCCAACGAGGCGGCGGCGGCGGCGATGCTGTCGGCCTCGGTGATGTATCCCCTGCGCGGCGCGGTTGCCTGGAAGTCGACCGTCGGCACCAATGTCGCCTCGGATGCGCTCGCCAATCTCGCCTCCGGCGGCGTCACCGGCGGCACGATGATCATCGTCGGCGAGGACTATGGCGAGGGCTCCTCCATCATGCAGGAGCGCACCCACGCCTTCGCGATGAAATCGCAGATGTGGCTGCTCGACCCGCGCCCCGATCACGAGTGCATCGTCAATCTGATCGAGAAGGGTTTTGAGCTCTCGGAATTCTCCAACACCCCGGTCATGCTCGAGGTCCGGGTTCGCGCCTGCCACATGCATGGAAGCTTTGCCTGCAAGGACAACGTCAAGCCGGCGCACACCATCAAGGACGCACTCAACAATCCCAAGCGCGACGTCGGCCGCATCGTGCTGCCGCCGGCGGCCTATGAGCACGAGCAGGAGAAGATCAAGACGCGAATGCCCGCGGCGATCGGCTTCATCCGTGACCACAGGCTGAACGAGTGGATGGGGCCGAAGCAGGGCAAGGTCGGCATCATCATGCAGGGCGGGATGTACAACAACGTCATCCGCGCGCTGCAATATCTCGGCCTGTCGGATGCCTATGGCAACACCCAGGTCCCGCTCTACGTCATGAACGTCACCTATCCCGTGATCGACACCGAGGTCGCGGAATTCTGCCTCGACAAGGAGGCGATCCTCATCGTCGAGGAAGGCCAGCCGGAATATCTGGAGCAGGCGATCAACACCGTGCTGCGGCGCAAGGACATCAATGCGCGCATTCACGGCAAGGACGTGCTGCCGATGGGCGGCGATTACACCGCGCAGGTCCTGCTCGGCGGTATCCGGGAATTCCTCGAGAAGACCGAGCCGCGGCTGCTCGGCAACCGGCCGCCGGCGCCGGACGCCGCGCCCGTGCTCAATCATCCCGCCGTCGAGAAGCTGAAGCAGGTCGTGCCGGCGCGCCCGCCCGGGCTCTGCACCGGCTGCCCGGAGCGGCCGATCTTCGCCGCGATGAAGCTGGTCGAGGAAGAGCTCGGCCAGCACCATGTCTCGGCCGACATCGGCTGCCATCTGTTCTCGATCCTGCCGCCCTTCAATATCGGCGCGACCACCATGGGCTTCGGCCTCGGCCCGGCCTCGACCTCGGCCTTCAACGTCAAGGCCGACAAGCGCTCGATCGCAGTGATGGGCGACGGCGGCTTCTGGCACAACGGGCTGACCAGCGGCATCGGCAATGCCGTCTTCAACAAGCATGACGGCGTCTTCCTGATCGTCGACAATTACTACACCTCGGCGACCGGCGGTCAGGACATCCTGTCGTCGCGCGCGACCAACAAGCGGCGCAATACCAACAATTCGATCGTGCAGGCCGTGAAGGGCATCGGCGGCCAATGGGTCCGCCAGATCGACCGGACCTACGACGTCGGCAAGATGCGCGACACGCTGAAGGAAGCGCTGACGACCAAGGACGAAGGCCCCAAGGTCATCGTCGCCTCCTCCGAATGCATGCTGAACAAGCAGCGCCGCGTGAAGCCGCTGATCAACAAGGCGATCAAGGACGGGTTGCGCACCGTCAAGGAACGCTTCGGCGTCGACGAGGACGTCTGCACGGGCGATCACGCCTGCATCCGGCTCTCCGGCTGTCCCTCGCTCTCGGTGAAGCAACTCGACGATCCCCTGCGGGACGATCCGGTCGCGGCCATCGACAATTCCTGCGTCGGATGCGGCAATTGCGGCGAGGTCGCCGAAGCCGCCGTGCTGTGCCCCTCGTTCTATCGCGCCGATGTCATCCATAATCCGACCCGCTGGGACAGGTTCAAATCGAAGGTCGCCATGGCCGTGATCAGCTGGCTGCAACGCCGGCGCGATCGCCGCAGACCTGCGCTCGAGGCGCTGGCATGAGAGACGAGACGGTACGGCTGGCCCTCCCCGCCGCGGGTGAAGCAACCGAGCGGCCGATCTCGATGGCGATCGTCGCGATGGGCGGCCAAGGCGGCGGCGTTTTGACCGACTGGATCGTCCAGCTCGCCGAGAACCATGGCTGGGTCGCGCAATCGACCTCGGTGCCCGGTGTCGCGCAGCGGACCGGCGCCACGATCTACTACATCGAGGCCATGCCGCCGCTGGACGGCCGCAAGCCGATCCTGTCGTTGATGCCGACGCCCGGCGACGTCGACGTGGTGATGGCGGCGGAATTCATGGAGGCCGGCCGATCCATCCTGCGCGGCCTGGTGACGCCGGATCGCACCACGCTGATCGCCTCCAACCACCGCTCGCTTGCGATCGGCGAGAAGATCGCGCCGGGCAACGGCATCGCCGACGGGGGCGCCGTCACCGGCGCCATCGGGATTGCCGCGAAGACCGAGATCATCTTCGACCTGAACGCGCTGGCGATCGAGCACGGCAGCGTCATCTCGGCGGCGATGTTCGGCGCGCTCGCGGCCGCCGCCGTGCTGCCGTTCGACCGCGACAGCTATCTCGACGTCATCCGCGCCGGCGAGAAAGGTGCCAGGGCCAGCATTCAGACCTTTGAAGCGGCCTTTGACCGGGTCAAGCGCGGGGCTTCCGAGGTCGCGGCGCCTGCGCCATCGAAGCCGGCCAACGACGGCCCCTCTCGCGCGACGCCGGATCCGCAACTCGCCGGGCTTGTCGCAAGATTGACGCAGGAGCTGCCCGAGCCCGCGCTGGCCATGGGCCGCGCCGGCCTGAAGAAGGTGGTCGACTTCCAGGACGTCGCCTATGGCGCCGAATATCTCGACATCCTCAAGTCGCTGCACACTGCCGACCGGAGTTCAGGCGGCGTCGACAGAGGCTATGCCTTCACCCAGKCCGCGGCAAAATACCTCGCCAACGCGATGACCTACGACGACGTCATCCGCGTGGCCGACCTCAAGACGCGGGCCGGACGCCGCGCGCGCATCGAGAGCGAGCTCGAGATGTCGCAAGGCCAGCTGCTCCAGACCACGGAATTCATGCACCCCCGCATGGAGGAGGTGATGGGCATGCTGCCGGTGGGCCTCGGCCGCTGGCTGGGCGCGAAGCCGCGCCTTCTCGGCTGGCTGGACCGCCGCGTCAACAAGGGACGCCGGGTGCGGACCTATTCACTGCCCTGGTTCCTGGCACTCTATACCGTCGCTGGACTGCGCGGCCTGCGCCGCCGTTCCCTGCGTCACGCCGTCGAGATGGCTCACCGGGACCAATGGCTCCGGGCCGCGACCGACGCGGTCGGCACCAACTACCAGCTGGGTGTCGAAATCCTGCAATGCCGCCGTCTGGTAAAGGGCTATTCCGATACCCACAGCCGAGGACTGTCGAAATTCGACAAGACCCTGGACGCGATCAAGCTGGTCGAGCGGCGCGACGACGCCGCCGACTGGGCGCGCCGCCTGCGGGAAGCGGCGCTGAAGGACAGCGCCGGCAAGGAGCTCGACGGCGTGATCCAGACCATCAAGAGCTTCGCGTGATGCGATCGGGCGAGGCTCAATTCGATTGCCGTCCGGAGCGAAGGACGTCAGGATCGGGCGGCTTGACTACGATTCTGAGGTTGCTAATCGGAGCGACAGACCCGCGATAATCCCCCACTCGACGAGACACTCTGTACTCGATGGTCATGCAATGCCGGCAGCACTCAAAGAGAACATTGTTCCCGTCCCCGGGCAGGTCGAAACCCGGCTTTGGCTGCAATTGCTGTCCCTGCATGGCGAGCTCTTCGCGTCGCTGAATTCGATGCTGAACTCCGAGTTCGGCCTGTCGCTCGCAAAATTCGACGTGCTGGCTCAGCTTGACCGCTACAGGGACGGACTTGCGCTGGGGCAATTGTCGCAGAATCTGAAGGTGTCCGGCGGCAACGTCTCGGGACTGGTCCAGCGCCTGCTGGCCGACGACCTCATCAGCAAGGAAATGTCGAGCGAGGACCGGCGCTCGTTCATCGTGCGGCTCACGCCCAAGGGCGAAGCCCTGTTCGCGAAGGCCGCCGACGTCCACAAGAGGCATCTCGGCAAGYGGCTCGAGAACATCCCGACCCAGGAGCTCGACACCGCGCTTTCCGTGTTGCGGTCGCTCTCCTCGAAACTTCGCACCGAGAGCAAGAAGCAAAGTCGCAAGAGATAAAGTCGCAAGAGATAATGGCCAAAGAATCCAAGAGCAGATGGAAGTCGGGTCCGCCGAGGACCAAGGACCAGCTGCAGAACTACATCCCCTATCTGTTCAATCGCCTGGCCAATCGCTGGAACCTCGACCAGAACCGCGACCTGAGCGAGCACGGCGTCAACAACGTCGTGTTCCGGACGCTGTCGGTCCTGTTCATCTACAAGACGCTCACCGTCAACGAGATCGCGGTTCTCGCCGTCACCGAGCAATCGACCGCGAGCCGCATGGTCGATTCCATGGTGTCATCGGGCTTGGTCAAGCGCGAGATTGCCGAGGAGGACCAGCGCCGCAGGGTCGTGGCCTTGACGCCGGACGGCGAAGCGCTGCTGCGCAAGATCTGGCCGGTCATGGCGACCAACTACGACCGGCTGATCGCAGGCATCGAGCCTGACGACATCGAGGTCTGTGCGCGCGTGCTCGCCAAGATGGTCGAGAATATCCGGCTGAACCAGATCTAGGGTCCAGACTCAATTGATTGAAGCCAGAATGCCACGGCGGCAACGAGGCACAGGGCTGAGAAGTAGTTCCGAGCGAGTTTGTCGTAGCGCGTTGCGATGCGCCTGAAACCCAACCGCTTCGCCAATGGGGAGATGTTCTTTTCCGAGGGCCGTTAGCGTGCCTGCTCGCGGCGCCGGCGAAGCGTCCGAGACCGGTCGCGAGCAGCGGCTCGCACAACCGCGGGCCACCGATCATTTCGACCGCCATGGGGTCATCCGCGGTATCCAGCGCGGGACGGCGGCGCGGAACGCCTCGTACTCGCTCCCAAACGTCCGCTCGAGCGTGGGTTCTTCGTACGCCACGACGAAGACGTGGAAGAAGAGCCAGAGCAGCGCGCCGTAGACGATGAGGCGCCAATCGCCCATCAGCACCGCTTGACCCAGGATGATGGCAACGACCGCGACGTATATTGGATTACGCACATAACGGTAGAGACCGGTCACCACGAGATTCCGGGTCGGCGCGATGGGCGCGGGGGTGCCGAGACCCTGCAGCGCGAAACGCGCAAATGCGTCAACGAGCCCAGGCACGCCTGCGAGAATCATGATCGCGCCGATGCCGCGCGTCAGCTCCAGACCAAGGAACGGCGGCCGGAGTTGCCAACCCGTGATCGACCATGGAACCAGCCCCGCCAGCGTACACGGGGCGACCACGAAGAAAACCGCCGAGCCCAGCACGGCAATGGTTCGTTGCACGGCGGTTCCCGACACTCGCTGCGAGGTCATTCCGACCTCCCCTTCATGGATTCCCGTCGTCATCCGGGTGCCGGCCGCCATGTTATCCCAAAAGCGGAAACCGCGCACGACTAAAGCCAGAATGCCACGGCGGCAACGCGGCACAGGGCTGAGAAGTAGTTCCGAGCGAGTTTGTCGTAGCGCGTTGCGATGCGCCTGAAGTGCTTGAGCCTGCAGTAGCAGCGCTCGATGACATTGCGATCCTTATAGGCTTGCTTGTCGTGACTATGCGTTTCTTCCGATTTGACCGGCCTGGGATCACCGGTTTGATGCCGTCCTTGCAGAGACCAACCCGTTGAATCTCAATGTGGCTAATTGGATCTTATCCCTAGTCCTGCTTGTTCGAGCATGATCTTTTCGGAAAACCGCTTCGCACTTTGCCGGATCATGCTCGGCTGTCACGGACCGAGGCCGAYGAGGCTGGTGCCGCCGCAGACATAGAGCACCTGCCCGGTCACGAAGTCTGAGCGCTCGTCGAGGAAAAATTCGACCGCGTGCGCCACGTCCTCGCGCGCACCGAGCCGGCCGACCGGAACGTTGCGCGCCATTCTCTCCTGCCGCTCCGAACCCTTTGGGACGACACCCCAGAAATTGTCCGTCAGAATCGGGCCCGGCGCGACGACGTTCACCGTGATGCCGCCTGACGCGAGCTCCAGCGCCCAGGTCCGCGCCATGCCGTGCACGCCCGCCTTGGTGGCGGAATAGGCCGAGCGGGTCACGGCGCCCATCGCCGCACGCGAGCTGACGAACACGATGCGGCCGAAACGGCGCGAAATCATGCCTTCGAGGGCGGCCTGGGTCAGCAGCATCGGTGCGCCGAGGTGCAGTTGCGAAAGCGCCAGGATGTCTTCGGGCCTCGCATCGGGCAGCAGGTTCGGCAGGATGACGCCCGCATTGTGCACGAGGCAGTCGATGGCATGATCCCGGCAGATCTCCTGCGCGATGGCGCGTGTCTCCTCAATGGAGGTCAGATCAGCGCGATAGGCGGCGAGCAGATCGTGGGTCCAGTCCGGCGTCTCCAGTCCCACCGAGACCACGCGCTGTCCCTTGTCGACCAGCCTCTTCGCCAAGGCTTCGCCGATCCCGGAATTGCCGCCGGTGATGAGGGTGGTACGGATCTGGCTCATGATTGGTCTCCCCCGCTTGGCATACGTCAGACCTGCCGCCGCTTGAGGTCGCGCAGATCGAAGAACGCGCCATCAGACATCAGCTTGGCGACAAAATCCTTCAGCCCGCCGCGCTGGATCTTCTCGGTTGCGGTCAGCGGCAGGCTGTCGACGAAGCAGATCCAGCCCGGCGCCTTGTAATAGGCCATCTGCTCCAGGCTCCAGCGCACGATGTCCTCGGCGAGCGCGCGATCCGCCCCTGCCCGCTCCGCGATGATGACCGCCGCGACCTCGTCGCCGCGCAGCTGATCGGGCGTCGCCGCGACCGCGGCCTGCCGGATCGCGGGATGGCGGTTGAGGACGGACTCGACCTCGACCGCGGCGATGTTCTCGCCGGAGCGGCGGATCACGTTCTTCTTGCGATCGACGAAATGGAGGTCGCCCTCGGCATCGCGCGACACGATATCGCCGGTATGGAGCCAGCCGCCGTCCCACGCCTCGGCGGTGGCTTGCGGGTTCTTCAAATATTCCCGGAAGAAGCCGTAGCGCGGGTCCGCACCCGCGCGCCGCACCAGCAGCTCGCCGGGCGCTCCCGCGGGCGCATCGTTGCCGGTCTCGTCGACGATCCGGATATCGACCTCGGAGGCCGGGCGGCCGAAGCAGGAGGAGCCGATCTTGCGCGGCTCGACATTGGCGGCGATGACGCCGCCGCTGCCCGTCTCCGTCATCGCCCAGGCCTCGATCAGCGGAAAGCCGAAACGTTGCTCGAACGGCGCGTGCAGCAGCTTGTCGACGCCGGCGCCAAATCCAAACCGCACGGTGTGGGCCTTGTCCTCGTCCGATGCCGGCGCCCCCATCAGCATCGACGGYATCACGCCGAGATAATGCAGGCAGGTGGCGCGGCTGTTCCGCACCGACTGCCACCAGCTGCGCGGATGGAAACGATCGAGCATGGTCAGGCTGCCGCCGACCGACAGCATCGCCATCAGCGACACCGCCATCGCGTTCATGTGGAACAGCGGCAGCGGCGTGATCATGCGCTCGCCATCGGGCCTGAGATCGATCAGCCCGCCGACGTCGCGATACCAGTTGCCGGAATGCAGGAAGTATTCGTTGGTGAGCACGCAGCCCTTGGGCTGTCCGGTCGTCCCCGACGTATAGAGCAGCGCGCATTCGGTCGAGCCATCAGCCGCGGTCGCTCCTTGCGCGCCGCCGAAGGGAGCGGGAACGTCGCCGCTGTCGGTCACGACCGCAATCGCGCGCCCCGCCTGGCGGGCCGCGGTCTCGACCTCGGCGCGCCGCTCACTGAGCACGAACGCCGCGTTCATCTCGGAATGCGCGATGATGTATTCGAGCTCGCTCATCCGCAGATCCGGATTGATCGGCACGACGGAGACGCCGAGCGCGTTGAGCGCGAACCACAATTCGACGAATACAGGCCGGTTCTGGAGCAGAAGTCCGACCCTGTGGCCCTCGCCATAGCCCCGGCTCGCAAATGCCGTCCGCCAGCGCTCCACCCGGTCCAGCATGGCGCGGTAGGATATTTCGCCGGCCGTGATGCCGTAGATGTCGGCGGTCTCCCTCAAGACGTTGAGAAAGGCCGCCTCGCCCCGGCGCAGCGCGGTGTCGCGAAAACGTGCGTAGACTGTGGTCGCAGCGGTCAAGACGATCTCACATGAAAAGCTGGATGTTGCCGAACGGCGCATCGAAATTGACGAGATCGACCCGCTTGAGCTTGATCTTCAGGGTGTCGCCGACCTCGACGAAATCGTGCGACGCCCATCCCGAATAGCGCTCCAGCATATCGCCGCGCGTCTCCGTGTACATATAGGACGTGCGCGCCTTGAACACGCCGGCGGCATTGTCGCAGGCGACGATCTGCGGCGCCTGGAGCAGATGATGGCAGCGGCTCTTCGGCTTCTGGCTGAAGGTGCGCTCGCCCGACAGTCGTTCGACCCGCACCTTCAGCAGCAGCAAATCCTCGTACATCAATGAGGGCTGGAGCACCGGATCCTGCTGCTGCCATTCCAGCGGCATCCAGTAGCGCCCTTCGGGGTGAAACAGATCGAGCCACGCCTGCCACTGCATCGTGTCGAGCAGATCGGCCTCGCGATAGATGACGTCGGTGATCGTCTTCTCGGTGATCATTCCGCGGCCTCGACGCGCTTGTCCATGTCCATGGTCATGAACTTGGCCCAGGCATGAAACTGGTTCCGCATCTGCCGCTCCGACGTGCCGTTGATGACGGCGGTGACGTCCTGCTCCTCGTTGCTCTCATAGAGCCGGCGGAGATTGACCCATTGATTGCCGTTGGACTTGAGGCCCTCCTGGGCCCGTTCGTACATTTCGAGATCGTCGTGCCCGACGATCGAGGTCGGCGCGTTGATGAAGCGGTTGTACATCAGGGCGCGCTCGTAGAGCTTGTCCGGTGCGCCGACCAGACGATACACCCAGCTTTCGACCAGCGTCTTGTCGACCGCGATGGGGATGAAGTTGCGCAGGATCTGGACGGCGCCCTTGACCATGATGTTCGGGAAATAGACCGTGTTGTGCCTGACCTCGCCGAGGATTTCGTGCGCCCGCGTCTCGCCATAGGCCGCGACCATCTGGTCGACATAGCCGTCGATGTCCGAGTAGTTCGAATGGATCGAGTTGGCCACGCCGGTGTGGCCATGGCCGTTCGGCCAGATCCTGATGCCGCTCTGCTCGTAGAACTCGTACGGGCTCATGAAGGGACCGTAGAGCTGCACCGCCATCGGTGTTTCCGTGGACTCGCCCTGCTCGCGCTTCCAGACCTTGACCGCGGTGCCGGCCGAGCTCTCATGCGCCACCATCGGATGGCAGGTGTCGGTCTGGTTCTCGACCAGCATCTTCCAATTGCAGGTGTGCATGTAGCGGATCGGCGTCGCGACGACGGCAAGCTTCCCCTCCGGCGAACGGTCGACCATGTTGTCGATCGTCGACAGGCTCTCGCCAAAATAGTCCTCGAAGGACACGCCGTCGTCCGAGAGCCGCGCGAAGATGAAATCGCGATGGATCACGACGTTCCTGATTTTCGACAGCCCGCCATTCGCCTGGGTGTCGCCGAAGCCGGTGCCCTCGTAGCCCTTCTTCAGGGGAATCGCGAGCAGCGAGCCGTCGGTCTTGAACGACCAGGCGTGATAGGGACAGCGGAAGAACTTGCCGGCATTGCCGCAKGGTTCCGAGGCGATCTTCACGCCCTTGTGCGGGCAGCGGTTGTAGAAGACGTGGATGGAGCCGTCGGTATGGCGGCTCGCCAGCACCGGCTGCCGGCCGATATTGGCGGTGATGAAATCGCCGGGTTTCGCAAGCTGGCTCGCATGCCCGACATAGATCCAGCTGTTCGGGAACAGGTGCTCCATCTCGAGCTCGAAGATCTCGGGATCGACATAGACGTCGCGATGCACCTCGGCTTCGCGCACCAGCGCCGCGATCGCCGGCGCATTGTTTCCGTATTTCGCCATGGCGCCCCTTGCCTCCCGTTAGAGATCCAACACCAGCCGTTCCGACTTCGCGCGCGACACGCAGATCTGCATGACCTTGTTCGACGCCTTCTCGTCGTCGCTGAGAATGACGTCGCGATGGTCGGGCGTGCCCGAGATCACGCCGCACTGGCAGATGCCGCAATCGCCGCGCTGGCAGTCGTAGAGCACGTCGAGCCCCGCGGCCTCCAGCGCCTGGATGATGCTCTGACCGGCTGCAACGGTGACGACCTGCCCGCTCGATTTGAGTTCGACCTCGAACGGCTTGTCGGGCGAGCCCGGCCGCTCCGCGTTGAAGAGCTCGTAGTGGATGCGGTCCGCGGCAATACCCTGGGCAAGTGCCGCCGCTTTCACCGCATCGATCATGCCGGCGGGACCGCAGACATAGATGTGGGTGTCCGCCGTCACATCGCCGAGCGCCGCCGCGAGATCGAGGCGCGAGTCGTCGCTATCGTAATGGACGGACAGGCTTTTCGGGCAGATCGCCTGCAATTGCGGCAGGAACGCCAGCACTCCTTGCGCGCGCCCCGCATAGTGCAGGCGATAGGGATTTCCGCGGGATTGCAGCGCGGCCGCCATCGACAGGATCGGGGTGACACCGATGCCGCCGGCCAACAGGATTGCCGGCGCGGAGCCCTCATGCAGGTGAAAATGATTGACCGGCGCGCTTGCCCTGACGACGTCGCCGGTCTTCAGCGCGTGCATGAACTGCGAGCCGCCGGTCGACGCCTGCTCGCGCAGCACCCCGAGCGCCAGTGCGCCCTCCGGGAGATCCGGCAGGGCCATCAACGAATACGGCCGGTCTCCGCCGCTCGGGAGCGCGACGCGGATATGTGCGCCGGCCTGCCATCGCGGCACGGCACCCTCCACATCAAGCACAAGGCTCCGTACGAACGGCGTCTCCGCGGTACACGATCTCACCTTGAGCTTGAGCGGATGCGCGTCCATTCAGGCATCTCGATATTATATGAATCTGCATATATTTAGACATATAATAATCCCTTGTCAACCGGCGGCGAACGGCCGCTCAGCACTGCGCCCCCGCGCAGACGCAGGCCCCCAGCTTCAGACTTTCAAATGATGATCCGCCCGAAACCACGGCCCTGCTAGATCACAAGGCAAAGTCCCGAAAACAGCAGCAGGCCCAGGATAATTCGTTTGAAGGCTGCTTCGTTGATCCGTCCGAACAGGACGATACCTCCGGCCGTTCCGGCAGCCAACGCGGGCAGAGAAATGCCAAAGTCGATCAAGACCTTTAGCGACAGGCTGTGGTGCGACAGCATCAGCGCGAGGGCGAAGAGCTGCATGACACCTATGTAGGGCTGAACCAGGCCGCGCTGCTGAACTTTCGGGAAACCATGGATGTCGCACCAGATCGCAGGAAGTGCGCCGGGCATCGCTGTCAATCCGCCGACCAGTCCCCCACCAAATCCGACCAGCGCGTTCCTGCTCCGGCTGGCCATCTCACGCAAATCGGCAGGCGCCGGCCGGAACAAGGCATAGGCCGCGTAAAGGGATACGAGAATTCCAAAACCAAGTCTGAAGATCCCGGTATCCGCATTCTGCAGGAGATAAATCGCGATCGGGATGCCCAATAGCCCGCCGGCGATGAAGACGAGGCTGGTTTTCCATTGCATGCTCTTGCGTAGCGCGAACAGATTGGCCGCCTGCACGGTGATGCTGCAAGCCATCATCAATGGCACAGCTTCCATGGGCGGAAAAACGTGTAACAGAATGGCGCCGGCGACGGCGGAGAACGCAAACCCGGAAAGGCCCGAGACGAACGCACCGGCGAAAACCGCCGCACTCAGCACCAGATAAGCCGCTATGTCCGACATGGCATCGTTTCCTCAAGAACGGTGATCGTCGTCAATCATAGGACGGCGTGGGGTGGCCCGAATTCACGCGAGCCTCAGCCACCAGCCGATCTAGTCGCCGTGGATCGCCGCGACTGCCGTTTCGATCGGGCGGATACTGGGCGCGTGATGCAGCATGTATGCTCCGATGAGGTGCAAAATGCCGAAGCCAGCGAGCACAGCGATGGTCCATGCCTTGAGAGGCGGCGATGGTCGCCGGGCGTGGGAGCTAGCRGTAATTGCCATATCCAAATTGCTTTCTCGCAGGCGTTCGAAATTCGACTGAATGCTCACAAATGCTTCACCGACGCTCACCACTGGTATCGCGCGACGCCCTTGCCGGCGAAGCCGCGCGTCTCGATAGCCCTCGTTGACGGCACGCCCCTGCTCCCAACCGCCGAATTCAAGATCGGCTGCTGTCCAAGTGCGTCCAGGCGGGGTGAAAGATATCGCCGGGTCGATTCACGAGCGATACGGCAGATGTCGTATTTCGTCGCCGGCAAGCAGGCCAATGTCGAAGGACCCGCCCAGCAGATGGCGGCGTTGGAGATCAGCGCCGAGACACAATCGCAGCCGTGGCGGGACGATCGCCAATCTCGGGGCAGCCACGCATCATTCTAGCCATCACTATCGATCGCTTCCTTGCCGCCGACGCAGGCGGCAACGATCGCTTCGTGCAATTCCTCGCCGGTGACCGGCTTGTGCAGAATGCGATGACCGCCGGCGGTGGCTTCCCGGATGCGCGACGGCGAGGTATCGCCGGTGACGATAATGGCGGGCACCGAGCGGCCGATATGAGCGCAAAGGGCCTCGATCGCCTCCAGGCCCGTAACACCATCTCCGAGGCGGTAGTCGGCGAGGATCAGATCGACCGGTGCATCGCCGGCCGCGATCGCCTCCGCGTGAACCTGTTGCACCTCGGCGGCAGATCGTCCGGCATAGATCCGATGGCCCTGCAGCGTGAGCAGTTGCACCATGACATCGAGAACATCTTCCTCGTCTTCCACGACCATGATGCTGACGGCGGTGCCTGGCGGCGATGCCCTGTTATCGGGCAAGGGAGTTTCAACCGCACTGGCTATCGGGACCGTGACGGAAAACATCGAGCCGCGCCCGGGGACGGAGGCCAGCTTCAGCGGGTGTTGCAGCAGCGCGACGGTGCGGCGAACGATGGCGAGGCCGAGGCCAAGGCCTTGCGTGCGATCCCTCGCCGGGTTCTGCAATTGCACGAATTCCTCGAAGATCATGGCTTGCTGATCTGCGGGGATGCCCGGGCCGGTATCCCATACCTGGATTTCCACCGACGTGCCGCGCCTGCGGCAGCCGAGCAGAACGCCGCCCGATCTCGTGTACCGAAAGGCGTTCGACAGCAGATTGCCCAACACCCGTTTCAGCATCATGGGATCGCTGTCCACCTGGAGGCGGCTTTCAACAACGCGCCAATCAAGGCCACGATCTTTCGCCGCTGAAACGAACTCGTTGCTGAGCTGGTCGAACAGTTGGGAGAGATTCACCGTCTCCCTCGCAACAGTGACGACGCCGGCATCAAGCCGGGAGATGTCGAGCAGTCCGTTCAGAAGGGCGCTGAGGTTGCCGACGATGGATTTCGCCTTGCCGGCCAGATCGCGTGCATCGCCGGATTGGACAGCGCCGCGATGGCCCAGCGCCGCGAGCGTGGCGATCAGCAGGCTCAAGGCATGGATCGGCTGGCGCAGGTCGTGACTGGCGGCCGCAAGGAAACGCGTTTTCGCACGGTCGGCGGCCTGCGCGCGGTCGCGTTCTTCCTCGAGGTGGCCGACCAGCTCGACATTTTCCAGGCGCAACCTGATGGTCTCACGCAGCATGCGGTGCGTTGTGCGGCAATAATAGAGGTTGATCGTCACAAGTCCCGTAAGCAGGGCGAGATATGCGCCGGCGGTATCACCTCCATTGATAAAGGCGCGCACCATGACCGGCAGCACCGTTGCGATGATCGAGCCGACCAGAGCCGGCGGAAAGGCCGAGAGCGACGGAACTGTGCCGCAGACCAGACCGGTCAAGGCAACAATGGTGAATAAAAAAGCAACGGGCTGTTCGGGAACGAACCCGACCCAGCCGAGCATTCCCCACAGCAGTCCCGACACGCAGGAAAACGCGGCCGCGAGCCACGCCCATCGCAACACAGACGCTGGCTCTCGATTCCGGCTGAAGAACCGGCGCGCCGCCAGGACGCGTATGGCGGTGAGCAGATACAGCGCACCGAGCCATCCGACCAACCAGCTCGCCGGTACGGTGCTCCTCAGGACGTATGCCGCCGCCAGGGAGATGAGGACGTTGGAGGCCACCACCCCATAAGAATTGCGATACAAGAGCTCGACGAGCGCTTCGCGTATCTTGTCTTCCCGCATCGAACCGTCCTGCATCGAAACCTCTCCGCGCGCCGGTCGCTGCGGCGGCTTCGTTTGCGAGTTGCCGTTGCGCTAACCCGATGGAAGGCCGAGACGGATCGCGTAGGCGGTCAATTCCGCACCACTGTGCAGATCGAGCTTCCGCATGAGATTTTCGCGATGTTTCCGGGCGGTGAGCGGGCTGATGCCGAGACGATTGGCGATGTCGCGGCTGGTGGCGCCGTGAGGGATCATGCCCAGGATCTGCCGCTCACGTCTTGTCAGCGTGACCGGAGATATGATCGCAGCCGAGGGCTCGGGGGGTTCGTTCGGGCCGTCATGCTGGTCCACCGCAAAGCGAACCTCCTCCGCCACATAGGCATTGCCTCTTTTGATGGCATCGATGGCAGCGATGAGTTCGGATGGATCGCCGCTCTTGGTCAAATAGCCATTCGCGCCCGCGGAAAAAGCGGCCCGCACGGAACGCGGCTCAACATTGGCGGTGAGGACAAGAACGCGCAGCGCCGGCCATTCGGTTTTCAGGTTGGCGATGAACTGAAACCCGCTCACGCCGGGCATGCCGAGATCGAGGATGAGAAGATCGGCGGGGCTTTCGTTCAGCAGCCGGTGAACGGCTTYACCGTCCCCCGCCTGTCCGCTGACCGTAAGCCCGTCCACGGTCGACAGAAGCTGCTTCAGGCCTTCCCGAACGACGGCGTGATCGTCAGCAATGATCGTCCTCACCGGTCCCACACCTGCATGGCTCGCCATCGCTAACGGTATTAGGGTATCAACCAACTCCAATCAAGGATGTGGATCACAATTCCGTTTGCCGGATGGGATCGCCCTGGTCATTTTGCGGTGATCGTCCGAATGCAACCTCGCCGTGTCGCGCGCCTAGTGCGCGACGCAAGCGACGATGGCCCTGCAGAAGTTGAGGGTGAAGCGGCCATAGAGGACGCTTGACCCCGGTTCTGAAGCTGCCAGACGATAGGCGTTGCCGAGGGCACGGGCCATCTCGACCAGTGCCATGATCTCATGATGCGTCAATGCCGCGTGAATGCCGAACAGCGGCAGCAGGGCCTGAATGCCGACGCCGCTCATGACGGCCCCGCTCCAACGCACGGCATCGGCATCGATTGCGCGAGACAGGCACTCCGCCATTGATAGGGCGTATCGCGGGCGAACCGCTTGAACACCGTCGTGAAATGCGCCTGGGTCTGGAATCCGACGGTCAAGGCGACATCGACGAGCGTGACGTCGGCTTGCCTGAGCAACTCCTGAGCCCGCTCGATGCGCCGCTTCAGCAGATATTCATGCGGCCGCATGCCGACCGCCGCCCGGAACTGCGCGGCAAAGTGCATCCGGCTCAGGCCGGCAACGGCGGCCAGATGCTGCAACGTGATCTTCGCAGCCAGATTGTCGTCGACATATTGCAGGACGCGCTTGAGGCGCCACTTCTGCAGCGACCGCACGGCTCGGCAGCTCTGCCCTTCACGGTCGCCGTCAGCCGGGTCGGCCTGGCTTCGTCCGGCGGTGGTCTGTCGGCTGGCCTTGCGGGTCAGAATGGCCAGACGCAGCGCGTCGGCCAGAATCTCGGAATGGGGGTGTTGCGTGGCTTCGGTAGCCGCAAGCGCATCGGACAGGCGCAGCATCACCGGGTCGGTGAATTCCACGGCACCGGACGCCCGGTCGGTCGTCGCCGATTCACGCGCTAGACGTTTCGCGAAAACCCTGAAGCCGGCCTCGCCCGCGGCGGATCCCCGCATATCCGGCGCATCCGCCTCGACGGCCAGGGCAACATCCAGATGGACCAGGGAGAGCGTCATCTCCTCCTCGCCGGAGCGATCGCGACCTGTCGAGAACGCGATGCGCCGGCCGTCAACTCCCGGTATGTCGATCGAACCGATGACACGATCATTTGCGGGGAGCGGGTGTGAGATCTGCTGCGCCATCGTCGAACCTCTTTGTCCTGTTTTCGACTCGGAAAGGCCAGGCTGGCTTGTCCGAATGTCATGGGAGCAGAGTAATTCGCCGGCCCAAGCGCTCCATTCTACGCGCGGGTGCATCGATAGGTTGTCAGGTTGACCGGGTCATACTTGAGTATGATCGCGGCATGGCCTGCGACCGCCGGCCGGATGCCTCACCGGCACCGGTGGACGAGCGATCCGGCGCCGGATTGAGGCGGCTGCGGTAAGTTGACGCGCTTGCCGCGCGTACCGTCGATCGGCAACGCCGCGGAAATCCCTCGTTTTCCTTCAGAGACGTCCTCGTCGGCACGCTGGCCAGATTTCGCGATTGCGGGACGTCTTCCAAGAGAGCACGAAAAATATGCCGCGGGATGTTGTCGGCACGACAAAATCCCGGCATCAACGCGACTGCGATGAGACGAACGACAGCCAGCGACGATGACGATTCCTGACCGGCCCACGGGTTCCTCCATGAGCCGCGCCGGATTGCGGTTCTGGTCTGCCGTCCTCGCCTTAGCGGTTTTCCTTGTCGATGTGTTGACGCCGCTCGAGGGCGCCGTTGCGGTTCTCTACGTCGTGGTGATCCTGCTCGCGGCGAGGACGAACCGGCGCAATGACATCATCGCCGCCGCCGCGGGCTGCGTCATCCTGACGATGACGGCCTATTTGCTGTCGCACGACCTGGAGTCCATCGCCTCACCTGCCCTTCGTGCGCTGGTGAGTCTCGCGGCCATCACGATCACCACCCTGCTTGCGCTCCAAAATCACGCGGCGACGAACCGCCTGGCGGCGCAGGCCCGCCTGCTCAACCTGTCGCATGACATGATTTTTGTCAGGGATCGCGCCGGCGTGATCACCTTCTGGAACAAGACCGCGGAACACACCTACGGCTGGTCAGCCGACGCCGCCCTCGGCCGACTCGCCGACGAGCTTCTGCAAACCAGATATCCGGAGCGGCGGGAGATCATCGAGGCAGCCCTGCTCGACACCGGCCGATGGGAAGGCAGAGTGGAGCAGCGGACGAAGGCCGGCGTCATGCTCAGCGTCGATGCCCGATGGGCCCTCCAGCACGACTATCTCGGCAAGGCCGTCGGGGTGCTGGAAACGCACACCGACGTCACGGACCGCGTGGCGGCGCACGGCGCGCTGGTGCAGAGCGAGCAGCGATACCGCCGGATGTTCGACGCAAGCCGGATCGGCGTCGTCGAGCAGGACTGGAGCGACCTCAGAACCGCACTGAAAGCGCTGGATACCGGCGGGGCCGGTCTGCGCGACTATCTCGCGCGAAGCCCGGATTTCGTCCGGCAGGCCCGCCGGCTCGCCAGAATCACCGACGTCAATCCGGCCCTGCAGAAGATGGCGGGGGCGACCGACTTGTCAGCCTTCATCGCCAACCTGGACAGGCTTCTGGTCGGGAACGACCGGAGTTTCGTCAATGCATTGGTGGCATTCGCCGACGGAGAGCCATTCTACGAAGGAGAGAGCGAGTTCGTCGGACTCGACGGGCGCAAGATTCCCGTGCTGTTTACGATCACCTTTCCGGCGGATTCCGACGGAGATCGCAACGTCCTCGCCTTTGTCGTCGATATCACCGAGCGCAGGCAGGCACAGGACGCGCTGCTCGCGGCGCAGGCGGAGCTCGCCCATGCCACGCGCGTCGCCACCTTCGGCGAGCTCACCGCGTCCATTGCCCATGAGGTCAATCAGCCGCTGGCGGCGATCGTCACCAGCGGCCAGGCCGGCTTGCGGTGGCTGCGGCGCGATGTGCCGGATCTGGACGAAGTCGCGGCCACGATCACTCACGTCGTCGCCGAGGGCCGCCGGGCCAGCGAGATCGTGACTCGCATCCGGGCCTTCCTGAAAAAGACGCCTGCCCAGCAGGACGTGCTGGAGATCACCGAGATCATCGARGAAGCGGCCCTCCTGGTGACGCGGGAACTCGCAAAAGACGACGTTGTCCTGACCATCGAGACGGAACAAGGTTTGCCGCCGATCAGGGGCGWTCGGGTCCAGCTTCAGCAGGTTCTCGTCAATCTGCTGATCAATGCCGGCCAGGCCATGTCGGACCAGCCCGGTTCCCGCACCATCACGCTGCGCGCCGCCGCCGTCGACGGCGAGAACCTCGCCATCACGGTGCAGGACAGCGGCCCCGGCATTCCGCCTTACGACCTCCCTCGCCTGTTCGATCCCTTCTTCACGACGAAGCATGGCGGGATGGGCATGGGACTTGCGATCTGCCGAACGACGGTGAAAGCTCACGGCGGCCAGTTGACGGCAGAGAGTATTCCCGGCGCGGGGGCGACATTCCGCCTGACACTGCCATCCAACCAAGAACACGCCTCGCCATGACACGACCAGACCAAGCGCATCCACCGGCCCAGTCCTCGGGTTCAGTCGTCATCATCGTCGATGACGACGCGGGCATCCGCACCTCGCTCGACAGCCTGTTCCGATCCGTTGGCCTCGAGACGCGCCTGTTCGGCTCGCCGGCCGAGCTGCTCGGCAGCACGCTGCCCGACGGCCCCGCCTGCATCGTGCTGGACGTCCGGCTTCCGGGCGTGAGCGGGCTCGATCTGCAGGGTCAACTGACCCGGCAGGGCATCCGATATCCAATCATCTTCATGACCGGCCATGGGGACATTCCGATGTCGGTGCGCGCCATGAAGGCAGGCGCCGTGGATTTCCTGTCCAAGCCGTTTCGCGACCAGGACATGCTCGATGCCGTGACCGCGGCGCTCGAGCGCGATAGCCAGCGCCGCGCGGAAGCCGCGACGAAGGAGGATATCCGCGCCCAGTATGAGACCCTGACGGCGCGCGAGCGCGAGGTGATGGGCCATGTGACCGCCGGCCTAATGAACAAGCAGGTCGCAGGCCTGATCGGCCTCAGCGAGATCACGGTCAAGATCCACCGCGGGAGCGTCATGCGCAAGATGGGGGTCCGGTCGCTGGCCGACCTCGTTCGCAAAGCCGAGGCGCTCGGGATTTCCCAGACCAGAAAGACTACGGACCAAACCTGAGTATAATTCCGGCGGGACTGCCGCACGGTGCATAAGGTGCCATTGACCACGTATGCGGGGAGATTTCCTCCTTGCTGAACACCGCGGTCAGGAATGTGTGCCAATGGCCAAGACCCCGGTGATTGCGATCGTGGACGACGACGAAGGCGTCCGCGCGTCGCTTGCGAGCCTGGTGCGTTCGCTCGGCTATGAGGCCCACGCCTACGAGTCCGGCGTTCAGTTCCTGCGGGAACCGTCGGAAGACGATCCAGCCTGCATGATCGCCGACATTCAGATGCCGGTCTTAACCGGCGATGAACTGCAGGCGCAGCTGATCGCCTCCGGCCGCCGCTTCCCGATCATCTTCATGACGGCGTTTCCAAGCGAAGCCATGCGCCAGCGCGTGATGGCGGCAGGCGCGCATTGCTTTCTCGGCAAGCCCTCCAGCGGCGACGAGATCATCCGCAGCCTCGAAGAGGCGCTGGCAGGCCACGCGCCGCAATAGTCCAGTCCCCGGCCGGACGGACGACGGCCCCTGTCCCTCAACCCGACGTGCATTCCCGCAACCAGGTTGGTGGACCGGAAATACCGGCGAGCCCGGCAAATCTCATACTTGCGCGCGTATCACGACATTGGCAGCGCGATCCGCTCTGCCGAGGGGGATCTTGCGCGATGCAAGTCAATGCCAATGCTGCCGCCGAGGCGCGCCCGTTGGTCTTCGCCGGCTTTCCGGCGAGCTCCTGGGCCTTTGCGCTGCGGGTGTGGCTTGCGACGCTTCTCGCGCTCTATGTCAGCTTCTGGCTCGAGCTAGATTCTCCCTCGTCGTCGGCCCTCACCGTGGCGGTCCTGGCACTGCCCACGCGCGGTCAAGGCATGGAAAAGGCCGGCTACCGGCTCGTTGCAACCGCCATCGGCGTGGCGGCATCGATCGCGATCGCCGGCATGTTTTCCCAAACTGGCGGTCTCCTGCTCGCGGTGTTCGGCATCTGGATCGGCCTCTGCGTCTACGCTGCCGGGATGCTCGACGGCAATCGCGCCTATGCGGCAGCCCTCTGCTGCATCACCGTCGCCCTGATTGCCATCGAGCAGATCGACAGTCCGCTGCAGGTATTCCCGACCGGCGTCGCGCGGGGCGCCGCCATCACCATCGGCGTCCTTGCGGTGGCACTGGTCAACGAGGTGYTGGCCGCGCCGGACTACCATCCGGTTCTGGCAAGCCGCTTCGAGGCGTTGCACCGCCGCGTCATGGACTTCGCGCAAGGCGCCGATCGCGATGAAGCTTCATCCACACCGATCGCGGCGGGACTTTTGCACGATATCGCGGCGCTGCATCCGGAGATCGCCAGCCTTACGACGGAGTCGAGCAGCGGCCCGGCGAGAACCGCGGCCGCGCGTTCGGCGCTCGTCGATCTCGTCAGCGCATTGTCTCTCGCCCGCATGCTCGCGGCGCTGTCCGTCGCCGCCGTCGCGGCCAGGGACGATCCGCACCACGGCAGATCGGTCCTGACGACGATCTGCCGGACTCACCTCCGGAGCGAGATCAGCCGCAAGACCGCAGACGTGCGCAGCAGCCTCAATGCGCTGCACGAAGGAACCTACCCTTCCCACGCATGGCGTGCGCCCCTGTATCGCTCGCGCCGCATCGCGGCCGGAAGCGGCGCGCGGGCAGCGATCTGTTTCGCGCTGGTCGCGGTCTTCTTCATGCTGGCGGGCTGGCCCGCCACCGAGCTCTGCCTCTCGCTGGTCGCGGTCATTGCCGGCCTCGGCGCGACGTCCCCCGAGCCGCGCAGTCTCACCATGACGGCGTTGATGGCGACACCGATCGCGTGCGTGCTGGCCGGCATCCTGAAATACCTCGTCTTCAACGGCGTATCCGAGTTTCAACTGCTGGCGATCGGTCTTGCACCCGTCGTCATCGGCCTTGCGCTGCTGATCTCGCTGCCAGGCCGCGTGCTGTCGCCACTGGGTCGCCTCACGCTGGTGTTCACACTCATCATCCTCGCGCCGACCAACCCGCAGAGCTACGATCCAAATGTGTTTCTGGTGACGTGCCTCTTTGTTTGTCTATCTTCGGTCCTGGTCTTCGCGGCGCAGCTTCTGCTTCCTCCGCTGTCGGGCGAGCAGCGGATCGGGCTGCTGCTGGACGAGGCAAGGCGCGAACTGAACCAACCGGAC
>NZ_JBFULT010000042.1:0-25355 GCF_054049755.1 Bradyrhizobium sp. P5_C11_2 | reverse complement strand
GATCAGCATCTGGCGCGCGCCCAGCAGGACCGCGTCATCGAGACCGTTCGGAAGTTTTGCCATGGACGCTGACACCGGTCGCCGGCGCATCGGTTACGTCAATCTTCCCGCGCAATTCGAGGAAGAGCGCGGCGACATCATGCAGGCAGTCGAGGGCGTGTTCCAGCGCGGCGACTTCATCGGCGGGGCGGCGGTCGCAAAGCTTGAAGAGGAATTGTCCGCCTATCTCGGCTCACCGCACGTCGTGACGCTGAATTCCGGCACCGATGCGCTGATCCTCGCCATGAGGGCGCTCAACATCGGCCCCGGCGACGAGGTCATCACCCCGCCGAATTCATTCGTGGCATCGACGGCGGCGGTCGTCGCCGTCGGCGCCACGCCGATTTTTGCGGACGTGCTGCCGGACCAGAACATCGATCCGGCCGCCGTCGAGGCCGCCGTCACCCCGCGGACGAAGGCGATCATGCCGGTGCACTTGACCGGACGCATGGCCGACATGAACCCGTTGATGGCGATCGCCGCAAAGCATGGTCTTGCGGTGATCGAGGACAGCGCGCAGGCGGTGGGCTCGACCTACGACGGACGGATGAGCGGGACCATCGGAACGTTCGGCTGCTTCTCCGCTCACCCGCTGAAGAATCTCAATGCCGCGGGCGATGCGGGCTTCATCGTCACGGCCGACGGCGAACTCGCCGCAAGAATCCGTCGCCTGCGAAATCACGGCCTGATCAACCGCAGCGACGTCCAGGAATGGGGCATGGTTTCACGCCTCGACACGCTGCAGGCCGAACTGCTTCGCATCCGCCTGCGCAACCTGCCCTCGGTGATCGAGCGCCGGCGGCGCAACGCCGCGCAATACCGCGCCGAGCTTGCGGGGCTCCCCCTGTTCGTTCCGCCCTGCCGCAATATCGAGTTCAATACCTTCCACACCTTCGTCGTGCAAACCGACCGCCGCAACGACTTCCAGAAATATCTTGCCGACAAGGGGATCGAGACCGCGATCCACTATCCGATTCCGATCCACCTGCAGCCGGCAGCGGCGCATCTGGGTCACGGACGCGGCGCGTTTCCGGTGACCGAGCGGCAGGCGGATCAGATCCTCACGCTCCCGATCAACCAGTTCCTCTCGGCCGCCGATATCAGCTATATTTGCGCGACCGCCCGGGAGTATTTTGCATGATGGATACGGACTTCCTCCAGGCCGACGAGCAGGCGCTGGCGCAGCGCTTCATCGATAACGGCTTCGTCACGACGCCGGCCGATGACCGCGCAGGGCTCGACCGAATCCAGCGGCGCGCCGCAGAACTTGCGGCCGACTATCTGAAGCTGCCGCACAGCAACGATCCCTATGCGATGCTCGACAGCGTCCATACGCGCGTGAGCGTCGACGATCTCAACGGCCTGCGGCTGCACGTCTTCAACGGCCTCAACGCCGAGCCCTGGTTTCGTCCGACCTATTTCCGCCTGGCGCGCTCGACGATCGAGACCATCGTCGGCAACGAGCTCTGCATGCAGCGCCGCGTCAATCTCAGCATCCAGATGCCCGGTGACGATTCCTCGCTGCTCGCCACCCATTCCGACGTCTGGTCGGGCGACTCCCCGTTCGAGGTCGTGGTGTGGGTACCGCTGGTGGACGTCCATCGCACCAAGGCGATGTATCTGCTGCCGCCGTCCTTGAACGGCGACATGCAGGACCGGATGGCCAGCCTGCGCAGCGCCGAGGAGCTGTACAAGACGATCAAGCCGCACGCGACCTTCATCGAGATTCCCTACGGTCACGTGATGCTGTTCAACCAGACCCTGATGCACGRCAATCGCGTCAACGAGGAGCCCGGCACGCGCTGGAGCATGAACTGCCGCTTCAAGAGCATCATGTCGCCTTACGCGGACAAGCGCTTCGGCGAATTCTTCGAACCGATCCTGCTGCGTCCGGCGACGCGCGTCGGCATGCAATACAAGCTGCCGGGAGGCTTCCATGGCTGAGCGAGCCGGCCATCGCGGCTATATCGGCGCGCGGCCGCTGAACGGCAGCCGGACCCCGCAGCACGTCCAGAACATCGTGATCCGCGACTACGCGCGGCGCAAGAACCTGCAATATCTGCTCAGCGCCGTCGAGCACATCATGCCCGGCAGCTACATGGTGCTCGAGGACATCCTGGACGAGCTGCCGCGGCTGAATGGCCTGATCCTCTACAGCATCTTCATGCTGCCGCCCGACGAGGCGCGGCGGCGGGAGATCTACGACCGCGTGCTGCGCGAGGGCTGCGATCTGCACGCGGCCGTCGAGGAGATCACGCTGTCCTCGCGCGAGGGCATCCAGGCGGTCGAGGACATCCTGCTCGTCAATAAATACGCGACCATCCTGTGACGATGCCGCGGACCGGTTGGGGACCATGACCGAGATCAACCTGCTCCAGCCGATGCACGCATCGACCAAGCGGAACTACGTTCAGCGCGTGGTCGAGCATGACAAGGCGGAATCCGCCGCCGTCGCTCGCCAATGGGGACACGATTATTGGGACGGGGACAGGCGCTACGGCTATGGCGGCTATCGCTATGACGGACGCTGGCGCCCGCTCGCCCAGACCCTGATCGACCGCTACGGCATCAAGCCCGGGATGAGCGTGCTCGACGTCGGCTGCGGCAAGGGCTATCTGCTCTACGAATTCGCCCAGCTCGTGCCCGGCCTCACGATCGCCGGCATCGACATCTCCGAATATGGCATCGCCAACGCCAAGGACGAGGTGCGGCCGCAGCTGAAGGTCGGCAGCGCCACCGAGCTTCCCTACCCCGACCACAGCTTCGACCTCGTGGTGTCGCTCGGCGTGTTGCACAATCTTCCGCTCGAGGACGTCTTCCGCGCGGTTTCGGAGATCGAGCGCGTCGGGCGTGGCACCTCGAAATATTTGATGGTGGAATCGTTCCGCAACGAACGCGAGAAGGCGAATCTCCTCTACTGGCAGCTCACCTGCCTGAGCTTCCACGGCCCGGAAACATGGGCGTGGATCTACGACAAATGCGGCTACCGGGGCGACCATGGCTTCATCTTCTTCGAATGACGCAGGCGACCGGCGRCGCCCAACGTCGCTGCGGGCACAAAATCCCGAAGTCTATTATTCGGACGATGCCATCGTCACAGCGGACGACGCCACGATCGCGGAACTGAAACGCATCGCCGTCGGCAACCCACGCCTGCGCAGCCGGCTGTGCACGCATCCTGATCCCTCGTCCGGCCTGCACGAGATGCTGATCGTGCATCATCGCGAAGCCTACGTGCGGCCCCACAAGCATTTCGGCAAGCCGGAGTCGTTCCACGTCATCGAGGGCACCGCGCAGGTGGTGATCTTCGAGGATGACGGCCGGATTCGCGACGTGCTCGAAATGGCGCCTTACGGCCAGGGCAAGCGCTGCTACTACCGGATGCCCGAGCAGGTGTTCCACTCGATCCTGATCACCTCGGAATGGCTGGTGTTTCACGAAACCACCGCCGGCCCGTTCGATCCCTCCCGCACCTCATTTCCGGACTGGGCGCCCGACGGCAGCGACGTTGCCGCGGTCCAGAACTACGTCACAAGGACTGGTGCGCTCGCCGCGGAGCATGTGGCGAGACAATAGACTTCGACCGACATCGCTGCTCGACTATCCCGCCGTGACTGCTCGAGGACGAAATTAGCCGATGAAGCAGTCTGCCAAAGCACTGGTTACCCTGGTCAAGTTCGCTGTCTCGATCGGGATCCTCGTATTGCTGTTGCGTGGCCAGGACCTGTCGTCCCTGAAGGCCGATCTTCTCGCCGTCAAATTGGAGATGCTGGCGCTTGCAGTGTTGCTGTTGTTCGCCCAGACCTTCGTGCTCTGTCACCGCTGGATCCTGATCCTCCGCGCCATGAGCGTGTCCCTGGCTTGGTTGGCGGGGTGGCGCATTCTCATTGTCAGCACCTTTTTCAATCAAGTGCTGCCCGCGGGCGGTGACGCGGTTCGCATCTGGATGTTGCGGCGGCATGGCGTGCAATGGTCGCAAACTCTCAGCAGCATCGTGGCCGATCGCTTCGTCGGGCTGCTGGGTCTCGGTCTCGTGATACTGGCAGGAATGCCGTTCCTGCTCGCGCGCGTCGGCGAGAGCTCGCTCCTTTTCGCCATCATAGGCGTCATTGCAGCCGGGTGCTTCGGCACAATCGCCCTGGTCACGCTGGATCGGTGGTCGCCCCGCGCGATCGCGGCCCTGCCGGGCAGGGTCTTTCAATTCGCGATGCTCGTCAGGGCCCCGTTGCTCGCGGCTGAAGGCCGCGGAATGTTGATCGCGTCCGCCGTCATCATCCATCTGATCACCGTCGCGGCCTGCTATGTCCTCGCGATCGGAATGGAAGCGAAACTCTCGGCGCTAGACGCATTCGTTCTGGTTCCACTTGTCATCCTGTCGTCCGCGGTCCCCATCTCGATCGGAGGGTGGGGCGTGCGGGAAGGTGCGATGGTTGCCGCGCTCGGCCTCGGCGGGATCGCATCCGACAAGGCGCTCGCGATATCGGTTTTGCTGGGTCTTGGTGCCCTGATCGTCGGACTGTTCGGCGGCCTGGTATGGCTGGTCGCACCGGAGCGCGCCAACTTCAGCCCGGACAAAGCGCGGGCCATTGCCGAACGGGTCGACACCGCGCCGATTTAGCGATGACAGATCAGCCATGACACGGATGAAATCCCTACACGCTGTTGTCGAGGCGTTGTGGTGGCGCGTCCTCGTCTGCGCGCCGGCCGCGCTTTCGATCTGGTGCCTGAACCGACCCGGCACTTACCGAGCATTGATATTCGATGGGGGCTGGACAACGCGATTTTATGTCGTGGCCTGGATCGTCCTGACGCCCTATCTCGGCTGGCTTGTCATGGCGACCGGACGCCTGACGTTCTCGCTCATCAAGCGTGAACCCACTCAGCGCGTCGACGAATTCTTTGTTGGCGCCGCGGCGCTCATGTTGATGGGATTTGGGTTCGGCGCCCTTTCGATCCTTTATCCGCAAATCGTGCTCGGGCTTGCGCTCGCAGTTCTCGTCTGGGACATCCGCAACTTCAAGATGCCGCACAAGCGCGCGGCGAGCTTCTCGATGGTCGCGATGTCGCTGCTCGGTCTTTCACTTCTGCTGACGGTTTTCTTTGATCGCGCCGTGATGCCTGACGTCGTCTCAAGCGACGTTCCGCAGCTCTACGCACCCTATCTTGCCGAAGTCGCGAGAAATCACAGCATCTGGCTCGCGGCTGACAATCCCATCTTTTCGGACTTCGAGATCGGCCACGGGAACGGGCTGCACCTGCTGCTGGCGACGTTTCTGCCGCCCCATGTCGCTCAGATCATTTCGTTTCTCTACTTCGTTGCAATCGGCGCGGTCGTTTTTGACCTCGCCCGCATTATTCTGCCGTTGAAGGCCCTTGGACGCTCCTGGGAGCACGCAGCCATACCGATCGCACTCGGGTTGGCCATCCTCGGCCTTGCCTGGCCCAGAACGGTGCCAAGCGTCGAACCCGGCCTCCACGTCATGGAGTTCGGCAAATATCACCTTCAGACGGCCGCGTTCTTCGTTTATCTTTTGCTGGTCGTCATTCGCTCTTCCCAGAGCCGGGACAAGTTTGCCGCCGGAATCTGCGCCCTCGCCGTCGCCGCCTCATATCCGCTTTACGCAGCGTTTGTCTTTCTGATCTCGTCGCTGGGCGTGCTCACCAAGGCATTTCAGCGGGACCGATCGGGCATCATCACCAGTACATTGCTGGGATTAGGGGCAGTCGCGGGATGCGTCCTCGCTTTCTCCGTCAATTATTTCTATCTCGGAATCCCCGCGACCAATCCATACTCGCTTTTCCGGCATGTCGTGTCGGTCGAACGTTTCTCCAGATTCGGCAGCCTCGACATTCTTGATTACTTCGTGATGGCACAGTCGCTGGAGGTCACCGACTTTCTCAGCAAGGCGGGACTGTTCGCTTTCTTCAAACAGGTAAGGTCCGTTGTGGCGGTCGCGTTTCTTATCGCGATAACGGCATGTGCAGTCGCCTTCGCGGACTCAAAACTGTTTCCCGATCGCTCCGACGTCTCGCAGTCGCAGCCATTGCCCAGTCCCGCGGGACTTTTCATCGTTATCGCCTACGTCGCCAGCGTCCGGCTTCTGGACATGACGCTGAATATTCCGAGCCTGATCAGACTATCCATTCACGTCAACGCGCTATTCCCGCTGACAGCTGTCGCAATCGCTTGCTGGGGGGTGGTCCTGGTGCGGCGGTGGGCGCCGGCGTGGTTCGCCGGGCGCTTCGCTCCCAATGCGGCGCTTTTGGCACTTCTCATCGCCTGCGCATGGACGACCAGTTGGTTTCCGTTGAGGAGCCTCAAGCACAACGAGGCCCTGGCTTTTGTCGCCGGACGCTCACTCGAACAAATGCCCCATGTGACCCCGACCTGGCAACGCTGCCTCGAACTGCAGCGATCAACGGGATTCGATCGCATCCTCGCCCTGAACGGTTACCGCGCGATGGTGCCCTGCTATTTCTCGCCTCTGCTCACGCGCGGCAAGATCATCCATACCTATGAGAGCGACGTTGCACGCAACTTCAAGGAAATCGCGCTGGGGAGCGCCGATACGGCGGAAGCCGCTCTTCGGTCGCTCGGCGTAAAGCTCTTTTATGTCCAGAAGCAGAATTGCGATTTCTGGCTCAACGGCTTTTCGGACCTGTTTCAAAAAACCGAACTGGAAAAGCGGTTCGGTGCTCATAGCGAGACACCGGACTATTGGATCGTGACGTGGAAGGACGACGACCAAACACTGAGTCCGGAGGTTGTGACCGGCATTTCGGCCTTACGGACGAAATCGAAAGAGATTTACCAGCAGGCCTACGGGACGGAACCGTTTGAGGTGATGAAACACCGTTCACCTCCTGGCGGAAGGCGAGCGGACCCGGCGATACTCGACCGGGTCTTCGCATGCCAATGAGAGGCGTTTCAACGCGCTGCTATTTGCCATCTTGGCCGTGGTATCCGGCTTCAGCCAGTTGGTCCGTGGGATTGCCCGGTGAATCCTGCGATGGTAAGAGCGATATCCATTGCCCCGAGGGCAATCGGGGCCTGGGCGTGATTTCGAAGAGGATCGAAATTCTCGGCCTGGTTGCCGTCTTCGGCATGACTGTCCACTCTCCTTCGATCCTTGCGCGCGCCGAGACGATCTAGTGCAATACACAAAGGACTTCTCGACTGCTGCCCGGGCGGTTGTGGCCGCTCTCGTTGGATGTGCCGCAGCCTACGTGGCGTTACTGCTGTTGAAGGACTACCTTCCGGCCTTCCAGTGGAATTTCGACGACGGATTTGATCTGTCCGCAGCCCAGAAGAACTGCGACGTCTGCAAGAAGGCGTTCTACGGGGCCTTCTTCCTGTCCGGGCCGATCGCGGCCGCGGCCGCCTTGTATGCTGCGCATCGATCGTCGGGCTCGCTGACGCTGCGCACGATCACGGCATGCTTGGTCTACGTTGCGCTTTACTACGCGAACGATCGGGGCAGCTTCATAGTCGCGGCCGTCCTTCTGGCGATCGCGGCCGCAATGGTCATAGCGAATCGGCGGGCAGATGCGTTTTTTCTGAAGGAGAGCTCTCCGACTGGTACTCCCTTCCGCGTGGGGCTGCCCGATCTGCTTGCGGTCGCATTCCTTGCCCTGTTGTTGATACCGTCGGACCTCGAGCGCGTGACCTCGGTCGTGCGCGACGAGGCGCATAAGGTCAGCTACTTCATCGGGCCGGCGCTCTACGACTATGCGCCCGGCCTGGTTCCGGGACTGGACTACCATTCACATTATGGCCCGGCACTCGGCTGGTTCTTTCATTTCATCATGGGAGATGGCTGGAAGTCGGCGGCCATGCGAGTGGTCGGACTGAACATCGCGATCACACTTGCCGTATATGTGCAGGCCTATTTTCTTCTGACGTATCTGATCAGGTCGAGACTCGCAGCGATCGGCATCGTCACGGCGCTGGCCGTGCTGGCTTTCTCCACCACCAATCACTTCTACTCGCCGTCCGCCTATCCCACCCGTTTTCCCCTGCTGATCGTCTTCGCACTCGCCATCGGCCTGCACTGCGCCGACCCCAGGCGCCCCGGATGGCTGATCGCATCGGCGATCATGTGCGCGGTCTCCCTGCTCTGGCAGACGGAGATCGGACTTTTCTTCTTTGTGACAGGCACCTTTGTCGCCGCGATCGCCGGAGGTTTTCCAGGCTATCGCAACGCGCTCATATTCGTGGTCACCTCGATTGCCGCCGCAATGTTGCTGTGCCTGCTGCTGTTCGGATCAAGGGCCCTGTCCCTGACGTTCCTGATCGAATGCTTCCGCCCGCTCGTGCTCTACGGTACGGGATGGGGAAGCTCGCCGATCAAATGGTGGCTGAGGTGGAGCATGCTCTACAATCTGCCGCTCCAGATCGTCGGATGCATCACGGTCGGCTGGGCTTCGATCAGACTGTCGCGGGCGTCCGATCCTCCGCGCGACCGGTTCGTAACCGGAGTCCTGTTGGCGCTGTCGATGATCGGCATCGCGCTGATGATCAAATGGGTCAACAGAACGCTTGACGCGGTCTGGCACCAGAATGCCTTGCCGCTGGCTATCGTCGCGGCCTGGTGGGCTCATCAGTTCTCCAAGAGTTGGCAACCGGCGTTCAGGAGAGCCGTCGGCGCCGTGGCGGCCGCCGCGACGCTCGTTGCCCTGCTGCTTGTGCAGGATAGACTCAACCCGCACCCCTATGGCCTGCGATCGTACGCAAACTATCCAAGCCTCCTGAGATGGCCGTTTGCGTCCCCCTCTCCCGGTACGTGGCAGGAGGACTTTGGCCGGATCACGGAGACGGAAACCAAGTTCATCCAGGAGAGCTCGAAGCCCGGCGAACGCGTCCTCGTCATTGCCTTCATGGATTGGGCTTACCTGGCCCAGGCTCACCGGGCGCCCAAAGCTTATTTCATGCCGCTGCTCGCCTCCTTCGACGAGCATTTCATCGGCCCCTCGATGGACGACGCGGACCGGCTGTTCTACGACAACATCGTCGAGACCCGGCCCGAATCGCCACGTGTCCGCGAGGTCGTGGAGCGCATCAAGAAGGACTTTGTGCCGGTTCAGACGAAGGGCAACCTGACCCTCTACGCGAGGCGGCGTTAATAGCGGTCGCCTCCCCGGGAGCGCCCGAAGGGGCGGCCGGGAACCCTCGCGGCGGCCAGACCCTCGCGAGATGGTCACGCCCCCCGAACCGGCACTGTTTTCGCCAGTCCGACTGTCGGACAAGGTGCTCGCGGACAGTGTGCAACCTAACTTATTAATTGAGGTGCACGCGGGGGCCCTATATAGCCGTAGAATGGCTACCAGCTGCGGGCCGTAATGGCTCGGGACGCCGATTCAAAACTGTTCCTGCAAAGAGAAATAGCCCGTGACCGACCATTGCCGCCTCTGCCATTCGACCAACCTGCGACCGGTCATCGACCTCGGACAAATGCCGATTGCGCATCGGCTTCGGCACAGCCGGAACGAGCAGGAGGAACGGTATCCGTTCGAGGTGCTCGCCTGCGGCGATTGCGGTCTGCCTCAGATCGTCAAGCCGATCGACCCCGACATCCTGTATCGCCAGTTCAACTACAATTTCAGCAGCTGGAAGCCGGAGCCCCACCAGCCGGACGAACTCGATACCATCGCGAAATTCTCGAGCCACCAATCCGTGTTCGAGATCGGATGCAACGACGGCCTGTTCATGGACAGGCTGCGCGAGCGCGGCACCAAGATCATGGTCGGCGTCGAGCCCAATCCGGTGTCGGGCAAGATCGCCCGCGAGCGCGGCATCAAGGTCTATGCCGACATGCTCAGTCCGGAGATGGCCCACGACGCGGTCGCTCAGTCCGGCAAGTTCGACCTCGTGATATCGCGCCAGGTGCTCGAGCACATCGTCGATTTTGAGAACTTCTTCGCCTGCGTGAAGATCGCGCTGAAGGAGGACGGGCTGCTGTTCATCGACGTGCCCGATTTCGCACCCGGTTCGACGGCAGGCGATCTCTCGGTGCTCTGGGAGGAGCACGTCAGCTACTTCACCGAGCCGACTCTGGTCGCGCTGCTCGCGCGCCACGGCTTCGAGGCGGTGTCCGTGAAGAAATACAATTTCAGCGGCGGCAGTCTCGCGATCGCCGCCCGCCGTGCCGCAGGCCCGGTGACGGTGCCGCCCGCGCCGGCCGGCGTCGGCGAGAGATTCGGTCAGCGCGCGCGGGAGTATGGCGAGCGCCTGCGCCCGATCCTCGCCAAGGCTCGTGCTAATGGCACCGAGATCGCGATCTATGGCGCGGGCTGCCGCGCCTGCACCTTCACCAATGCGCATGAGCTGGCGGACCTCGTCGATCTCTCGGTCGACGACCAGAAGGAGCGCCAGGGATTGTTCCTGCCCGGTACCGGCATTCCGATCCGTTCCCCGGACGAGCTCGCCGGCAACGCTGAGCCGCTCGTTTGTCTCCTGGCCGTGAACCAGGAAAACGAGGCGAAGGTCAGCAGCCGGCTGCGTGAGAACCTGAAGCGCCCTCTGCACATCGTTTCGATCTTCGCGCCGTCCGATATCTGGAGCGAGCTCGACGGTCTCGAGGCGGTCGCAGGGTCGCGGCATGGCTGAGGACAAGCTCTTCAACTACTACGAACGTCAGGACGTGCTGCCGACGTTCGGAAATTTCAAGTCGGCCGCTGAACTCGCGGCCTATGCCAGCCAGCGGCGCGAGCTGTTTTCGGACAAGCTGGTGCTGCCCCCGCGCCTGTTCCGCGACGCCGAGGTCCTCGAATTCGGTCCTGATTCCGGCGAGAACGCCCTGGCGTTTGCCGGCTGGGGCGCGAACATGACACTCGCGGAACCGAACCGGCATGCGCATCCGAAGATTCAAGCCTATTTCGCGCATTTCGGCCTGACGGAGCGTCTCCGCGCACTCGCGCTGTCCGATGTCGAAGGATTTCGCAGCGATCGCCGTTTCGACATCATCGATGCCGAAGGATTCATCTATACGGTACAGCCGACTGAGACGTGGCTCGGCATTTTCCACCGGCTGCTCAATCCCGACGGCTACGCCGTCGTTTCCTATTACGAGCGCTATGGTGGCTTCTTCGAGCTCGCACTCAAGGCGATCCATGCCGCCGGCAAGGCGTTGACCGGCCGTCCGGCGCTCGAAACGGCGAAGCTGCTGTTTGATGCAAAGTGGAACAGCATTCCGCACACCCGCAGCTTCGAATCCTGGCTGATGGACGTGCTCGAAAATCCCTTCGTCCGGCACCCCTACTTCCTCGACGCGGCGGCCCTGTGTCGCGCGGCGGATGGGCTGGGCTTCGACGTCCATTCGGCGTGGCCGTCCTACCGCGACAGCCTGGACGTCTACTGGCACAAGAAGGTGCTGCCCGGTGAGGAGAAGCTGCGCCGCGCCACGCGCCATCTCGGCCGCAGCCGCCTCAGCTTCCTCGGCGGGCGAAAGCTTTATCTGGTCGGCAACGCCGAGGCGGTGGACGCAATCTCGGCCTCGATCGAAGCACTGGTTCTCGATGTCGACCGACTGGTCGACGCCCCCTTCGGCGACAGCCTGCCCCGGGTGATCGCCAGCCTCGCGGCATTGCGCGAAACGATCGGCGCGACGGAGATTCTCGCCGACGAGGCTGCCGACATCGAAGCCATCACCGCGACACTCGACAGCTTCCATCGCATTTTCAGCGCGATCGGGCAGCGGGACGTGGCGACGCTCACGGCCCTCACGCAGTCCGATCCGGCCTTCATCAACACTTGGGGGCAGCCGGCGCATTTCCTCGTCATCCGCAAGCGTCTCGAGGCCTCGCAGGAGGGATCGTAGCCAGTGAGGCCGGGCATTGGCATCATCGGAACGGGCATGGTCGGCCAGATGTGCCACCTCGCCAATTTCGCCGCCAATCCTGCCTGCCGCGTCGTTGCGATCGCCGATCTCCGGCCGGATCTGGCGGCCGCCGCGGCGGCCAAATTCGGCGTCCCGCGCGTCTATGGGACGCACCGGGAGCTGCTCGCGGACAGCGAAGTGTCCGGCGTTGTCGTGGTGACGAAGCGTCGGGCGACGGGGCCGATTGTCCTCGACGCATTGAACAGCGGGCGGCACGTGCTGTCGGAGAAGCCGATGGCCTACACAACCGCGCAGGCGGTGTTGCTGGTCGAGGCTGCGCGGCGGCAGGACCTCGTCTACGGCATCGGCTACATGAAGCGACACGACGCCGGCGTGGCGCGCGCCCTGGCCGAGCTTGCGCGCATTCGCGCCGACCGGTCGCTCGGACGTATCGTCGGCGCGCGCGGCTGGTGTTTTGGCGGCAGCACCGGTGGATCGCGCGACGCCTTCGTCATGACTGGCGAAGCCCGGCCGGACGGGCTCGAGCTCTGGGAGGATGGTCCCGACTGGATGCCAAGCGCGATGCGGCCCGGCTACGACAATTTTCTGAACGTCTTCAGCCATATCATCAATCTGGCCCGCTACGTGCTCGGATCGTCGCCGACAGTCGCCGAAAGCACCGTCGAGACCTCGGGAGCCGCGCGCATAACCCTCGACTTCGACGGCATCGCCTGCACGCTGGACCTCGTGAACGGGTCCGAGGGGGCCTGGCGCGAGGGACTGACGATCGCTTTTGAGCGGGGCGCGGTGACCATGGATTTGCCTCCACCCTTTGCCCAGCAAGAGGCGCAGCTCATTCTCGACCGCGATGGTCAAAGCACGCGGGTGACAGCTGAGATGAGCTGGGCATTTCGGCGCCAGGCCGACGCCTTCGTCGCGGACATCATCGAGCGCAGGAAGCCCCTCGCCTCCGGCGAGGACTCGCTGACCGACATCGCGCTTGCAGAAGCGGTCTGGAAGCCGCGGGCCGGCGGCTAGGGCGCGCCGTCCTTCTTTGCGTCGAGGGGCGTGATACCGGCGATCGGGCCCAGCTTGATGGTGACCTGCGCAAGTTGAGCCAGAAACTCTGCAACATCGCAGCGCGCCAGCAGCCGGCAGGCGTAGTACTTCCGCACCAACGTCTGGTTCGCCGCCGCCGCAGGACCCGGCTGGAACGAGATCGTCGCCTGCGGCCCCGACGGATCGAAATGATGGAACGCACTTCCCGGAGCCGTCCGCGCCTCCGCCATTCCCTGGAGGATGTTGGGCCGCTCGGCACGCAGAGCAAATCCGAAGAAGGGCTGGTTGCCCCAGGCAAGGCGGAGCATGCCGGTGACCTCGGCCAGGCCGAACGGCACATGCCGTGACGGGTAATCGAAGAAGCCGTCGTCGAGCGCATAGACCGTCGCCGCAGGCTGGACCCGGCTGGCGAGGTCGCGCGACAAAGCCTCCTGCTTCAGCGTTCTCGCCTGCATGAAGACGTAGTCGGTCCACAGCATGCCGATCGACAAGGTCGTTCCCAAACCGAACACGAGCGCAAAGGCGGCGCCGGGGCCGATCGAACGTTCGGCCAGCCGCTTGAATGCAAGAAGCGTCAGCGCCGACGGCAGGCCGAACATCAGGAGATGACGGCTCTCGTAGAAATGCGTCGAAGAAGGCCGCAGGCCGGCGATCAGATAGGGGGACGACAATGCGAGGAATAAAACCACGGCGAGCACGAGCAGCAACGCGGTAGCCCTTCTGGACGCGGTGGGCTCCGTGTCAGGACGCAACAGCAGCATGACGATGCCGACGAGGACCGCAGCCACGATGAACAGCGCCGGGCCTCCGATCGCCGCCCGGAATGCGTGGGCCAGGACGTCCCTATAGCTGGTGACGAAAAATGCCTGCCATCCGTTCGCCAATTCGCCGAGCGTCGGGAAATGGGCGTCATAGTGCTGCGCGTACACGCCGATCCGCTTGAACCAGATATTGAGCGTGCCCCAATAGACCAGAGGCAACACCATCAATTCCGGATAGAGCAGCGCGCAGCGCCAGGCCGCGAGCCATGTCCGACGGACGAAGCCGTGCGCGGCGTCCCCGCCCCGCCATATCGCAACGAAAAGACCGAGGACCACGAAGRCATAGAGCACGATCGTCGAGTTGAGCGCGAAGCTCACAAGGAACACGAGCGCGCCGGCCACACGAAGCAGCACACGCCGCAGGCCGCGGGCGCCGAAGGCGAGCGTCAACAGCCACGCACCGACGAACAGAAGTCCGAAGCTGAAGACGTAGACCGCGTTCGCCTTACCCGCCCAGAGCTGATAGCCGGGATAGGTCCAGACGATCAGCGCAAAGCCGACCGCCTCGGCCCGGTCGAGCAATCCGAGCCGCGTTGCCGTCAGCACCAGACACATCGCGCCAAGGAGAATTCCGGCGAACGCCAGCGATGTCATCACGGCGATGGGGGCGCCCGTCCAGTTCGCGAACGTGTCGTAACTGTAGAAGATCGGATGGCCGGCGCCGTTCAGCAGGAAATCGATGTCGATGAAGTAGTCCGGACGCGGCTTGAGCACCAGCCAGTCGTCCATGAAGAGGCCGTCGTTCAGGAGCATCGGCGCATGCGCCGCCAGCAACACCACGAGGAGAATTGCTATCGCGCGCAGCAATGGGGACATGCTCGGACGGGAGAGGAAGGGCATCGCCGGCAAGAATTGGCACGCCCGCGTGACCGCCGCAAGAGCGGGACGGCGGGCTCCCTTGACCGGAAAAATACTACCTCCTATAGACTTTCGCTCGGGCTGGGCCTGAGAGGCGTCCGGGGCGATTTTCCGCAATGAACATGCTACCGGGACCAGCGCAAGCCGCTGCGATTTGCCTCAGCATCGCGTTTCCACTGCTGTTGCTGTGCTACGCGCGCATCGCCGCGACCGGCGGATCCGGCCGCCGCTTTCGGCTGGGCTGCGTCAGCGTCATCGCCCTGTACGCGATCGCCTGTGTCGCGCTTCCCGGTCAACGCCATCTCGACGACGTGGTTGGCGGTCTCTTCCTGTTGGCGACGGCGATGATGCTTTGCTACATCCTGTTCAGCCTGCTGGCCTGGGGGTTCACGCTGACGTTGCTCACGGCACTCGTCCAGGCCGGACGTCCCCTCACCCTGGAGCAATGGGCCGCGGCCTACATGCAGGGCGGAGATCTCGGCACCTTCACGCACAATCGCCTGAAACTCCTGGTCGGCGCGGGGATGGTGATGACGGCAGACGGCCGGCTGGTCGCAACAGCCAAGGGGTTGGCGATCGCGCGTCTCGTCAAACTGGTTCGTCTGTCGACGGGACTTGGGTGAGCGGCCACGATGTCCTTTGCCGTCGGACTCTTCGCCGTCGTTGTGTTCGCCCTGCTGGCGCCTGCCCTGCAGCTCATGTCCCGTGCTCTCGCATGGCCGGTCGGCCCCGTGGTTCTGCTCGCGATCGCCGCAATCGTCTCGCATGGTCTCGGCGTGATGCTCGGCATTCTCGTCGTCCCGCAATTCCAGTACTGGGACGCCGGGTCGATTTTCGGATTTTGCGTCATGGCCTACGTTTTCGCTTTTGGCGCAGTCTACAAATCGGTTTCGCTGGACATCCTGCTGGGCCTCCTCGACCGGCCCGACCGGAGGGCTCCGCTGTCGGAGATTATCGAACGGCAGGTTCCTGACCTGTTCCAGGGGCGAACCGGGAATCTGGTCGACGGCGGCCTGGTCGAACAGGTCGACGCGCGCTTCGCCCCGACGGCGGCAGGCCGGGATCTGGCAGACCGCATCGGGCGGTTGCGCCGCGCCTTCGGGATCGGCGACACGAGTCTCTATGATTTCTCAGACTAGTTGCGCGAAACACACACATCGCTGGTTCCGTGCCGGTTCCGCAGGCCAGACCTGGGCGTTCCGTATTGTTCGCCCGGCTCGGATGACCTAGGGTTGCGGCAGGGGATCCACCAGTAAAGAGTGGCCGGCAACGGGGCAGTATCCGATGACACCTTCCAGGGCAGCTAAACGGCTTACGATCGTCATTCCGGCGCTGAACGAGCAGGACAAGATCGCCGATACCATCGGCGGCGTGCTGCCGCTTGCACGCGAGCTGCTCGACGATTTCGAGATTTTCCTGATCGACGACGGCAGCACCGACGCCACCGGCGCGATCATGGACGAGTTCGCTGCCGCGGAGCCGCGGATCGTCGTGCATCATAACGCCGAGCGGCGGGGTGTCGGCGCGGGCTTCGAATACGCCCTGTCGCGCGCGAAGTTCGATGCCATCACCCTCATTCCCGGCGATCACGCCTTTCAGAACGAGGGCGTTGCCAGGATGTTCAAGGCGGCGGGTGCCGCCGACATCGTCATCACCTACCGCGACAACCAGTCGGACCGCTCCGTCAACCGCTCGATCCAGTCGCATTCGCTGCGGCTCATCCTGAACTGCCTGTTCGGATTCTGGCTGTCCGACTACCACAGCATGATCGTCTACCCCGTGAAATGGCTGCGCCAGATCGCGGTCAAGGCCGACGGCTACGGCTATCAGATCTGCGCCCTCATCTCGCTGCTGCAGCTCGGCCTCACCCACGTGCAGGTCCCGGTGAGCCTGAACGCGGAGCTGAAGGGCTCTTCCCGTGCACTGCGGCTGCGGACCTATTTCGAGCTCGGCGGGACCATCGTCTCGCTGCTCCGTCGCGTCCCTATCCGGGACGTCGATCTCAGCCAGGTTCCCGCCGACGCCAGGCGGACCTCCGCGCACTAGACCTCGGCTTGGGGGTTATCATCGCGGCGGCCGGCCAAAACGGCTCAAGATGAGGGGACGTATCGTCCCCGTCCCGCCAGAACCTGATCTAAGTGGTTGATTTAGCTGGCAGGAGTGGCAGGGCTCGAACCTGCGACCCCCGGTTTTGGAGACCGGTGCTCTACCAATTGAGCTACACTCCTACGGACCCGCGTCGCCGCGGATCAGGGCCGCTTTCAAGCACAGGGGGCGGCCGGATTGCAAGGGTGAAGCGCGCTGGCTTCGCTTGTTTGTGCCGCGGCTTCTGGGCCACAGTCCGCTCCCGATAATCAAGAGCAACCGGGAGTGCCCATGACTGCCCAAGCGTCCGCCACAGCCGCCCCGCGCGCCGCCGCGCCAAAAACCCCGCCTTTGCCCGAGGCCAAGCCGGAAACGCTGGGCCTGTCGCGGCCCCGCCTCCAGGCGATGTCGGACGCCTTTCAGCGCGAGATCGACAAGTGCACCATCCCCGGAGTAACCGTGCTGGTGGCGCGGCGCGGCCAGGTCGGCTGGTTCGAGGCGCTGGGCCGGCAGAGCCCGACCGGGTCCGCGCCGATGGCCCATGATTCGATCTTCCGGATCTTCTCAATGACCAAGCCGATCGTGTCGGTCGGCATCATGGCCCTGGTCGAGGACGGTTACCTGCTGCTCAGCGACGCGGTCGCGAAATTCATTCCGGAGTTCGCCGGCCAGAAGGTCGGCGTCGTCAGCGGCGGCAAGCTGGACCTGGTGCCACCCAAACGGCCGATGACGGTGCAGGACCTGCTCCGCCACACCTCTGGTCTGACCTATGAGCACCAGGGCGACGGCCCGGTGCACAAGATCTACCAGGACTCCCGGGTGCGCAGCCGCAAGATCACCAATGCCGAGCACGCGGCCCTGGTGGCGAGCTTCCCGCTGGTCTGCCACCCCGGCGACGAGTTCAATTACAGCCGCTCCACCGACATCCTCGGCCGCATCATCGAAATCGTCAGCGGCAAGTCGCTCGGCGCGTACCTCACTGAGCGCATCCTTGCCCCGCTCCAGATGGCCGAGACCGGCTTTTCGACCGCTGAGGCCAATGCCGGCCGGCTCGCCGAGCCCTTTGCGGCCGATCCCTGGACCGGCGACAAGGTCGGCCTCTTCAACATGCTGGAGCAGCCGGTGATGGAGTCCGGCGGTGGCGGGCTGGTCTCGACCACGATGGACTATGCCCGCTTCGCGCTGATGCTGCGCAATGGCGGCACGCTCGACGGCGCCAGGATCATCGGCCGCAAGACGCTGGAGCTGATGGCCTCCGATCACCTCGGGCCCGGCGTCGTGACCAACGGCACCCTGCTCTCGCCCGGCCACGGCTTCGGCCTCGGCTTCGCGGTGCGCACGCAAGCCGGCATCGCGCCCTTCCCCGGCAGCGTCGGCCAGTATTTCTGGAGCGGCATTGCGGGGACGTTCTTCTGGATCGACCCGAAGGAGGATCTGTTCGCGGTGTTCATGAGCCAGGGCCCGGGCCAGCGCGATTTTACGCGGACGCTGGTGCGGGATCTGGTTTACGCGGCCGTGGATTGACCCGCAGGGTCATTCCGGGGCGGTCCGCAGGACCGAACTATGGTGCGCAATTGCGCACCTGAGAATCTCGAGATCCCGGGTTCGCGCTAAGCGCGCCCCGGGATGACGCTCTATCGCGTCAGCTGATCGTCGCGCCGCCGTCGATCACCATGGTCTGGCCGGTCATGAAGTCGCCGGCCTTCGAGCCCAGGAACACGGCCGCGCCCGCGATCTCGTCGGGGATGCCGATGCGCAAGAGCGGTGAGCGCGAGGTCGAGGCTTTCAAATTCTCCGGATTGTCCCACAGCGCTTTCGCAAAATCGGTCTTGATCAGGCCGGGCGCGATGCAGTTCACGCGGATGTTGTCCTTGCCGTATTCGCAGGCGAGGTTGCGCGCGAGCTGCATGTCGGCGGCCTTGGAAATGGYGTAGGCACCGAGGATGGTCGAGCCCTTGAGGCCTCCGATCGAGGACACGATGATGATCGAGCCGTCCTTGCGCTCGATCATCTGCGGCACCACCATCGAGATCAGCCAATTGTTGGCGACGATGTTGTTGTCGAGAATCTTGCGGAACTGATCGTCGGAGATGCCGGCGAGCGGACCGTAATACGGGTTCGAGGCGGCGTTGCAGACCAGCACGTCGATCTTGCCGAAGGCGCGATTGCTCTCGTCGATGAGGTTTTGCAGATTCTCCTTCGACGAGATGTTGGCGGCGATCGCTACCGCCGTGCCCTTGCCGAACCTGTCATTGATGCCCTTCGCGACCTGGTCGCAGACGTCGGCCTTGCGCGAGGAGATCACGACCTTGGCGCCGTGCTCGGCCATGCGCTCGGCGATTGCGAGGCCGATGCCGCGCGTCGAGCCGGTGATGACGGCGACTTTCCCCTTCATGTCGAACAAGGTCATGTTTCTCTCCCAGATTGTGATTTGAATTGGCCCGAAGCTTACGCCGCGTCCGCGCGACCCGACAATTGCTCAGGCGAGCTTCTTGACTTCCGGMCCCGCCAGTTGGTGCATCGCGGCGTGCGCGTCATCCGCGATCCATGGCTGCTGGTTGACCATTGGCAATCGCCAGACCGTGCGCTCGGGACTTGCAAAATGATCGAGCCGCGTCACCGACACATTGTCGATATCGAACGCGAGCCCCCGCTCCGGCTGGCCGTCGAGCGCGAGACCGATCGCCGCCTTGATGGTGCCGCCATGCGCGACCGCGATCACGTCCTGCCCGGCCGCCTCATTGTTGATCCGCTCGATGGTGCGGCGGGTGCGGTTGTAGAGGTCCATGAAACTTTCGCCGCCGGGCGCGGGCTCGTTGATGTCGGCGAACCAGCTCGTGCCCACGGGGCGGCTGGCAATGAACTGGGCGCGGTTCATGCCCTGCCAGCGGCCGAGATTCTGCTCGGCGAGGTCCGGCTCCCACTTCATCGACGCAGGCCGGGGGAAGCCGGCCGCCCAGATCGCTTCGGCCGTCTGATGCGTGCGCATCAGATTGCTCGAATACCAGACCGCCTTGCGTGGCAGCACCTTGGCAACAGCGTTGAAAACGTAGGTATCGCTGGTGTCGCAGGGTAGATCGCTCTGCCCGTAGATGTTGCCGCCGTCATTGCGCACCGGCGCGTGACGGACCCACCACCACCGTGTCGTGACCACATTCGGCTTGTCTGCGGCTGCCATCGAAACCCTTCCATCCCATGTCATGTCGCTGTACGTCAGTGGCGAACGTGTCTCAAGACACTTTACTGTTTGAAATCTTGTTTGAAATTCCGTCGCGCGGCAAGCGTCGCGTGGAGCACCACAAGGGAGAAACGCATGGGCCGCCTGCAAGGCAAATCCGTCATCATCACCGGCGCCGGCAGCGGCATCGGCCGCGCGGCTGCGCTGCTGTTCACCCGGGAAGGCGCAAAGCTGATCGCGGTCGATCGGACCGAGGCAGTGAAGGAAACCGTCGAGGAGGTGAGGAAGGCCGGYGGCATCGCCGAAGCGATGCTGGCGGATGCAGGTTCCGAGACGGACGTCATCGCCGTGATCGACAAGGCGGTGAAGACGCACGGCCGGCTCGACGTGATCTGGGCCAATGCCGGGGTCTCCGGCGGGCTCGTCCCGCTCGGCGAGCAGACCGTGGAGCACTGGCAGGAGGTGCTGCGCGTCAATCTGATCGGACCGTTCCTCGCGGTGAAACATGCGATGCCGCACATGGTGAAGCAGCAGTCCGGCGCGATCGTGCTGACCGCATCCGTCGCAGGCCTCAAGGCCGGCGCCAGCGGGCATCCCTATGCCGCGAGCAAGGCCGGCGTGATCTCCCTGGTGCAGACCACCGCCTATTCGCTCACCGGCACCGGCGTGCGCATCAACGCGGTCTGCCCCGGCCTGATCGAAACCGGCATGACCAAGCCGATCTTCGACCGCGCCAAGGAGCGCGGCACCGCCGACAAGATCGGCCAGCTCAATCCGCTCAAGCGCCCCGGCCAGCCGCACGAACTCGCCGCGATGGGATTGTTCCTGGCCAGCGACGAGGCGTCGTATGTCAACGGCCAGGCGTTCCCAGTGGACGGCGGGCTCACGGCATCGATGCCGTATACGGGCAAGCCGGTTTAGCACACAGTGTCGTCCCGGCGAAGGCCGGGACCCATACCTCGGATTCTATCGATCGCGGTTGGCAGAAGTACCGAACGAACAATCTTCGCCAAACTACACCCTGGGGTTATGGGTCCCGGCCCCCCGTGCGCAATTGCGCACTAGGCCGGGACGACGATGGGGAGATAGTTGGCGCTACTGCATCAACACCGTCATTGCGAGCGKAGCGAAGCAATCCAGAGTCCCTCCGCGGAAAGATTCTGGATTGCTTCGCTACGCTCGCAATGACGACTGATGAAACAGCAGCGCTCAATGCGCGTTCAGCCCGAACCGATTGAGCTTCCGGTGCAGGGTCGCGCGGCTCACGCCCAAGGCCTTGGCGGCCGCCGAAACATTGCCGCCCGCGCGCAACAGCGCCCGCTGCAGCACCGCGCGCTGACCTCCGGCAAGGTGGTCATGCGCGGCATCGCCGCCGAGGAGATCGGCCGCGGGCACCGGCTGCAACGGGCGGCCGGGCGCGATTCCCAATCCCACCCGGGCAGACCTTGTCGCGCCTATCACGAGATCATCCGCATTGACCGCGACCAGGCCGCCGCACTGGCCGTCCGCCGTCGCCGTCAGCACGATGCGGGCATGGGCGAAAGCGCTGCGAAACAGGTCGGCCTCGATCCGCTTGGCCGCCTCACCCGCCGCGAGCGCAATCAGATTGGCAAAGGCGTCGGTGCGGTCGGCGCGACAGGAGGAGACGTCGAGCACGCCGGCGAATCTGCCGTCATGGTCGTAGATCGGAACGGCGGTGCAGCTCAGCAGCGTGTTGCGGGTGAAGAAATGCTGATCGCGGTCGATCGTCAGCGGACGCTGCTCGACGACACAGGTGCCGATGCCATTGGTGCCCTCGTGCTCCTCACTCCACAGCGCGCCGGTCCACAGGCCCCAGGATTGAAAGGTGGCGTCGTCGGCCGGCGCGCCGCGACGATCRACCGGCACGCCGTCACCGTCGGCGAGCAGCACGCAGCAGCCGGCGGCGCCCACCGCCTGGTAGAGCCGGTCCATTGCACCGCGCGCGGCGGCCAGCMGCGGCGCGACGCGCTCGCGCGCCTGTCGCAACTCGGCTTCGCTGAGCCGCATCGGCGCGTGACGGCCACCGGGATCGAGATGATGCAGCCGGGACGAACGGCACCACGAGGCCACGAGCGCGGAGCGAGCCGCCTGGCCTGACGCAATGGCGGCCTCGACACGGGCCGCGTGATGCCGGGGCATTGACCCATTCATCACTGTTTCCTCCGGAAGGCAGTCTAGGCTGTGCCGGCACCACCCGGTTGATCTGCGTCAACCCTGGGCGGCAGCGACAGAAGCCATGAGCCCGTTGCGGCGTTGCCGTCAAGGCGGCAGCCCGGTTCCAGAGCTACGACTTTCGGTAGAGTTGAGACACGCCTGGCGGATGTCGACAGCGGCTTTCGATGCCGGTCTCGAAAACTGCCGAAAGCGCTAGTTCGAGTTGCTCAACCGAATGACATCATGCGGATTGGCATAGTCGAGCTGAAAGCGGGCTCGCTCGTCCAGCATGTCGGGGTCGATCTTCTCGGAGCGCAGCAGCGATACGCGCTGCTCGCTCCTGGCGCGCTCGCGCTTGAGCTGCGCCAGCTCGCTCGTTAGCGCAATGATCTCCTGGTCGAGTTCCTGGCGGGCATTCAGGCCGTATTTGCCGGTATAGGCGTTGACGCCGAAATAGCCGACGATGGCGGCGGCCATCGCGTAGAGGGCGAGACCGGTCAGGATCGATTTCAGGCGCGCACGGGAGACCATTTTGGCAGGATGGGGCAGCTTGGTTAAGGGAGTGCTAATTGTCCCCTGCCCGCGGCACCAATCGTCATCGTCATGCCCGGCCTTGTGCCGGGCATCCACGTTCTTCGTCGTCGCACGCAAGAACGTGGATGGCCGGGACATCTGGCGCGAAGACGCGCCTCGCGCCTCTGCCCGGCCATGACGAAGAAAAGCCTCAGCCGTGATGCTTCGCCACGTGCACGGCAAAGGCGTCGATATAGGCCTGGAGCACGGGCTTCAGCGAGTCCTTGACCAGATTGCCGTCCGCATCGAAAGCGTCGCCGACGGCGTTCAGGTAGATCTCGGGCTGCTGCATGATCGGACCAGCAATGCCGGGCAGGATGTTCTGGAGCGTCTTTGCGGCGCTGACGCCACCGAGCGGGCCCGGCGAGTTCGAGACGATGCCGACCGGCTTGCCGTTGAACGAGCTCTTGCCATAGGGCCGCGAGGCGACGTCGATGGCGTTCTTCAGCACGCCCGGGATCGCGCGATTGTATTCCGGCGTGACGAACAGGACGCCGTCCGACTTCTGGAGCTTGTCACGGAAGGCCAGCCAGTCCGCGGGCGGCGCGCCCTCGAGGTCCTGGTTGAAGAACGAGATGCCCGCCAGCGTGACGACCTCGAGCTTGAGGGACGCCGGCGCGAGCTTGGCGAGCGCCTTGGCGATCTTCAGCGAGAAGCTGTCCTTGCGCAGGCTGCCGGCGATGGTGACGATGTTATAGGCCATGGATTGTCCTCGAAGTCTTCAGCGGGAGTGCCGGGACGGCACTTAAGCGATCTCGCTCGATGGATGCAAGTGCATGGACCGGTCCGATTTGGAAACGCAGCGTTTCGCGAAAGCAGATGGTCGCCCAAAACAATCAGGCCGCCACGCGGCGGCCCGATCTTTCGCGCAAATCTGTAACTCGGATCAGATCGTCGGATTCCAGGCCGACGGGATCAGGCGATATTTGGCGCCGTCCTTCTCGACATGGCCGACCGAGGGGAAGGTGAAGTGGAAGCCGATCACGGTCGCCTTTTCCGCCGCCGCCATGTCGTAGAATTTGTGGCGCGTTTCCTGCGCCAACGCGGCGTCGGTGTCGAACATCACGTGCCAGTCCGGATTGCGCAGGAAGAATTCCGGGATGTTGGTGACGTCGGACTGGATCAGCACCTTCGCGTCACCCGAGGCGACCGCGAACGAGGTGTGCCCCGGGGTGTGGCCGGGCGTCGCGATCGAGGTGATGCCGGGCGCGACCTCCTTGCCCCAATCGTACTTGGTGACCTTGGACTCCAGACCGGCAAAGGTCTTCTTCACGTTGGCGAAATAGTTCTTCATCATCGCGTTGGACTCGGCCTTGGCGGCGTTGTCCTCGCTGGTCCAGAACTCCCAGTCCTTGCCGGGCACCATGATCTCGGCATTCGGGAACGCGAGCGCACCGTCGGCGAGGCGAATGCCGTTGGTGTGGTCGGGATGCAGATGCGACAACAGCACGACGTCGATGCTCTTGGGATCGACGCCGGCGGCCGCGAGGTTTTGCAGCGTGCGGCCGACCGCGCCCTTGCTCGGCTCGAGATTGGCCACGCCGTTGCCGGCGTCGATCAGCACGAGCTTGGAGCCGGTGTTGATGAGCTGCGGATTGAACGGCACCGTGAYCATGCCCTTCGGCATGTAGGCCGCCTCGGCGGCGGCGAGCGCCTCGTCCTTGGGCGCGTTGACGACGAACTTGTCCGGCATCGGGAAGGTGCGCGCGCCGTCGTTGATCGAGGTACACTCAAGGCTGCCGACCTTGTAGCGGTAGAAGCCCGGCGCCTGCGTCCCGCTTGGCGGCACTGAGGCACGCGCAGTGATCGGTCCGAGCCCGGTAACGGCAGCTGCGCCCACAGCGGCCGCGCCCGCCAGCAAGTGGCGGCGATTCAGATCAGTCATGGAAGTGTCCCCTTCTTTGCTTGCGGTTGTCCCGCTTTCAACAGCGGCGGAATAATCCCCCGCTTCGCTCAGAAGGCAAGGCCTTCTTTGGGTGACGCCCCGGCGCTGATCACGACAATTTATTCGGGTTGATGAGGAATTTTTCGCCGGTGGCCCGTTTGGCGTAGACCGCGATATTGGCAGGGTCGAGCACTTCCTGCAGCGACACCACCTTGGTGTAGTGGCTCGCAAAGGTCGTCTTCAATTCGTCGACGACGCGCTGGCGCAGCTTTGCACCGTCCGCCTGCCCGATCTTCATCAGGAACGGAAACAACAGCCAGCCGCCGACACCCCAGGCCATGCCGAAGCCGCGCGGCAGCTCGATCGGGCGGACATCGAGGGCGCCGTAGACATAGACCTGCTTGTGCACGTTGGAGCCGTAACGGCTGTACTCCTTGGCGGTCTTGTTGATCGCGGCTTCCATGCAGTTGAGGATGTCGCCGGCAAGCTTGCCGCCGCCGATGGCATCGAAGGCGATGGTGGCGCCGGTCTCGACCAGCGCATTGGTGAGATCGCCGAGGAAGCTCGGTGCTGAGGAGTCGACGACATATTTGGCACCGATCTTGTGCAGGATGTCGGCCTGCTCCTTGCTGCGCACGATGTTGACCAGCGGGATGCCGTCCTTGATGCAGATCTTGTTCAGCATCTGCCCGAGATTGGAGGCGGCCGCGGTATGCACCAGCGCCTTGTGGCCCTCGCGCCGCATGGTCTCGGTCATGCCGAGCGCAGTCAGCGGGTTGACGAAGCAGGACGCGCCTTCCGCCGGCGTGGTGCCCGCCGGCAGCGGCAGGCATTCGCGCACCTTCAGGGTGCGATACTGCGCATAC
>NZ_JBFULT010000041.1:0-26009 GCF_054049755.1 Bradyrhizobium sp. P5_C11_2 | reverse complement strand
ATGCCGGGATGGTAGGGCGGGTAGCCGCGCTCCTCTGTGTAGGTGTCGAGGATGGCCGAGAGGTCGAGCGCCTCCCGCACCGTGTCGCGGACAAAGTGCGCCATGTGCCAGGGTGGCACGAACTCGTGCAACGAGGGCGGCAGCAACCAGCCCTGATCCACATCCCAGGAGCGAAACACCTTGGCCATGAGCAGAGTGAATCACTCCCAGGCCACGCCGTCGAGAGGATTACTCGGACGGGCTCCTAGGTGTTTGATCCCGCGGTGTGGTGGTACGGTTGAACACCATGCTGCGAGGGATGCGCTATGGGCCAAGTTCTCCACGGCAGCGCCCGCACGACGGAGCGGCTGTGTTGAAGGTCAAGCCATGAGCGGTCGCCATGGCGTGCGGTTGCGGACGATGGCGTTGAGCGTCACCAGGAGTTTTCGCATCACCGCCACGAGTGCAACCTTCCTCGGTCGGCCACGCTCAGCAAGCCGCTCGTAGAAGGGCCGGAACGGAGAGCGTCGCCGGATCGCGGACAGCGCAGCCATGTACAGCACGCCTCGTACAGATGTTCGCCCACCCGCGATGGATCGCCGGCCGCGCATCAGGCCAGAGTCGCGGTTGATCGGAGCGATTCCGACGAGAGCCGCGAGTTGGTGGCGGCCGATGGTGCCGAGTTCAGGAAGCTGAGCCAGAAGCGTGCGCGCGGTGACGTCGCCGATGCCCGGAACGGACTTGAGCAGCGCCTCGGTCTCGCACCACACCGGAGAGGCCTTGATGGCTTAACCAATGTCACCGTCGAGCTCTGCGAGCTCTCTCACCAGGAAGGTGATGTGCCGATTGAGCCTCCGGATCAGCTGCTTGTCCACGGCTTGATCGCGGCCGTTGGTCTCCATGTTGATCATCCCGATGATCTGCCGCCGCCGGCTCACGAGCTCGGCGAAGTGGCTTCTCTCCGGTTCCGCCAGGGGCCTGGCTGGTGGTGTGATGCGTTCGGCGAAGAGGGCGATCACCTCAGCGTCGAGCGCGTCGGTCTTCGCCAGCCGGCCCATGGCTCTGGCGAAGTCGCGGATCTGGCGGGGGTTGACGATGCAGAGCGGCAGTCCGGCCGCTGCAAGCGCTGCAGCGACACTCGCCTCGAAGCCGCCAGTGGCTTCCAGGACGACAAGGGCAACTGGAAGGCTACCGAAGCGGAGCGCGAGAACCTCCAGCCCCTTGGTGTCCCGAGGGACATGGAAGGCCTCGCCAGAGGGTCTGAGGTGAACGTCGAGGCGATCCTTGGACACGTCGATGCCGACGAAGATGGTGGATTGTTCGCCCATGACCCTACCTCGCAAATGCGGGCTCGGGCCCGAGCGGCTGTCCGGGTTCGGCACTGTGGGGGGGTGAGGGCCGCACCTTGCTCTGTCTCGGGCTTACAAGCCCAAGGCGAACGCGGGCTGACCCTCACCATGTAGCCTCGCTGGCGTCGCGCCAGCGGGCAACTCCGAGATACAAGGCGATCCGTCGCGGAATATAGCTACGTCAAGAGAGTGCGAGAGCGGCGGCCAAGCGCTACGGCGTCAGCCCAACGATGATCCAGAAATGGCGCGGACGGCCGTCGACGGCCGATGCCGCCATGGGGCCGAAAGAAGCTCGGTCGACGGTCCTGACACCGGAAGACGAGGCGACCATCGTCGCCTTCCGCCGGCATACTCTGTTGCCGCTGGACGACTGTCTCTACGGCTTGCAGCCTACGATCCCGCACTTGACCCGCTCGTCGCTGCACCGTTGCCTTGAGCGGCACGGCATCAGCCGCCTACCGGAGATGGAAGGCGACAAGCCCAAGAAGAAGCGCTTTGCCGATTACCCCATCGGCTACATGCACATCGACATCGCCGAGGTCAGGACTGAGGAAGGCAAGCTCTACCTGTTTGTGGCTATCGACCGAACCTCGAAGTTGGCTGTCGCCAAGCTGGAGACGGAGGCCAACCGCTACACCGCATCGGACTTCCTCCGCGCGCTGGTCGCGTTCGCGCCGTACAAGATCCACACGGTGCTGACCGACAACGGGGTGCAATTCTGCCATGCCCCGCGCAACCGCTCAGGCCCGACAGCTCTCTACAGCCGGCACATGTTCGACCGCGTCTGCCATGAGCACGGCATTGAGCATCGTCTGACCAAGCCCAACCATCCTTGGACCAACGGTCACGTCGAGCGGATGAACCGCACCATCAAGGACGCGACAGTCAAGCGCTACCACTACGAGATCCACGAACAGCTCCGGGCACACCTGCAGCTGTTCGTGGACGCCTACAACTATGCCCGTCGGCTGAAGACCCTGCGCGGCCTCACGCCCTACGAGCATGTCCTTCAAGCCTGGACGAAAGAGCCCGAACGCTTCAGGCTCGATCCGTCACACCACATTCCGGGACCATACACCTAACGCCGGCTTTGCTGACCATCCGAGCAGGGCACTGTCAGGTCCAATTCGTTAGAGCGCCCGGAACGGCATGGCGCGGTGCGTCGAGGGCATGGCGCTGACGCCGTCATGGACCGGCATGGCTTTAACGTCGCCTCCCGTCTGGGCAGGTACGGATCAACCATCGAGAGCGGCACCCCAGGAGGTTGCTCACTGAATTGACGGCCTAACTCCGCGCCGACGGGGCCGACTCTCCGGCGGCGATTTCCAAGCCCCGGCCGGTCAGCTTCCGAACCAGCGGACCGGCCCGATGCATCAGCACGTCGTCCGTTGCATCTGCATCGGCTGCTAACCATTGGGACACGGCATTCCGCAATGGCACCGTAAGACGGCTGCCGAGGGGCAGCGGGCGGCTTTGACCGACGCGAGCCAGCGAGAATCCGCGCGGGTGGTACGCGGCCGTACGGCTAAATGCCTGCCGAAGGCATCGCTCCGGCAGCTCCGGCCGTTTCCTGCGACGATATCAGGATCACACAGAGGACAAGGCCGATGCCTAATGCCCTGATCGTGCCGCTCGCCATGGCAGTCGTGTTCACGATCGGCGGCGTTGCGATTCAGCGGCTGGAGCGACATGCAGAGCGCATCACCAGCGTCCTCGGCGCGGCCCTCATACTGTTCTCGTTTCTCGACATTCTAGCAGTCTTTGGCCGTTTGGTTGATGAGGGTCAGCGCCATATGGCGCAGGCTGCAATTCATCAGGTACATATTAAGCAGGCGTCGTCGCAGCGACTTATAACTCCCTTGGTCGGTGTCGACTGACTTAGGGTCGAGAATAATTTTGTTGACCGAATAGATGGGCGTTTTATTGGGCGCTGTACGATGAGCCACTATCAATTCTGCGTAGCCCTTCGACACCCTGACGGGACACTCGATGCGCCCGTACATGAGGAGATCATCGCCGCTACAAACGCGGCCGATGCCGTCGGGATGGCCAAGCGCATTCACATCGACATGATCGGCTCGAATGCGAACGCAGTCTACCTGACCGATGCCAATGGCCGCCTGATCTGGTCCCTGCGGCTGTGCGACGTCTGGCTGTAGAGACTGCGGAAAGCAGCCGGTGACCGGGAAACTGAATGTTTACTCGTTGGTTGCCCAGGATTGAAGCAGGGACATGCTCGTGGCACGCACCCTCACCACAGCGCTGATTGCTGCTGCCGTCCTGCTGCCGAGCACCGCATTCGCGCAAGCTGGCCCGCAGCCACCCACGCCGATGCAACCGACCACTGAGCAGACGAGCGGTACGCCCGCCAATCTCTGCCAGGAGCTTGTAGCCTTCGTTCTCCAGCCGGACTCGGCTCGCGGGTCCGAGGCGACGCCCCCACAGCAAGCCACGGCGGTATCGGCTAAGAAGCCAGGCGACCCTTCCGCCAAGCCAAGCGACACGAGCGGAGCAGCCCAACAGACCTCCGGTCAGAGCGGTCAGATCACCTCCTCGGGTCCAGGCGCAGCCGGCCCGCAGGGCGAAGCGCTGAACAAGACAGCTTCCTCCGGAACGACGGAGACGGCCTCAGGTCCGCCCAAGAGCGCCGCACCCGCAGGTTCTACGGCTCCTTCTGCACCGGACGCGTACAATCCGTCGCCCGAGAACGTTCAGCAGGTCGAGGCTGCGGCCGCCAGCAACGACCTTCTGGGCTGCAGGGCCGCGGCTCAGAACATGCGGCGGGCCGGCGTCGTCATGCCGGGTCCGTTGCTGGCCCTATCAGCCCTCGATCCGAAGCTGCTGGTGCGGGCCCAGCGGTGATGGCGGGCGGCGCTGAGCGCCGATACAGCTTGAGTGCCGCGGTTTGGCGGGTCGGACGCGCGGCCATGGTTGGCTGCCGGCGATGATCAGCTGAACAATCGCCGGCACTGGTTACGGGCCTGGCGCTGTGAGGCCACTCGTGCAGTTCCTTACCGAGCACCTGAAGGCAAAAGGCAACCGAGGCGACCCTGAGCCGATCGACGACAGGATTCGGCGCCTGTCTCGGCAGCAGCCGGTCCAAGGCTTCTACAGGGATGAGGGCTTTCAGCAAGGTCTTCTCATAGCGCCACAGGGCCTCTGGCCTGCGGGATCATTACGATGATGAGTAGGGCATGAGCGATCCGGAGCCCGATGCGAACTTTCGAGAGCGGCTGCTACGTGTTGTCGGCGAGGAGCTTCGTCCTTTTGTCGAGAAAGCGACCGGAGCTGAGCTCGATGCTATCGGCCGCCAACACAACCGATTCAGGACCGGCGTGCCGCTGAAGGGGCTTGAGGCACACGGAAGCCGTCCCTCCCTTAGGTTGCCTGAAGGCTTGTGGAAGAGGCGCTGAAGGCGAAGCCTCAGCTCGCCTACTTCAAGGCAATAGCTACCAACCCGACGATACCGATCGCATACAGGAACAACACGATCATCGAATCGATGCCCATCTGCAGTATGCGTGGGCGCAGCCGGAAGCTCAAGCCGTAGAGGTAAACGCAGGTGGACTTGCCCCGTAAAAGTGGAGAGCTCTTTTCCTAAAGGAGGAGGGTTCCGATGGCAGACCGGAAGCAGACCTTTAACCCTGAGTTTCGCTCTGAGGCGGTGCGATTAGCGCAGACGAGTGGGCGGTCCCGCCGCGAGGTCGCCGCCGATCTCGGCGTGGGGCTCTCCACGCTGCGCAACTGGATCGACGGCCGGCGTGACCGTGAGATGGACCATCCGCCGGCCGATCGGCAGGAGGACATGGCCGCCGAGCTCAAGCGCCTGCGGCGCGAGAACGAGGTGCTGCGCCAGGAGCGGGAGATCCTGAAGCGGGCCACGGCTTTTTTCGCCAAGGAGGGAAGTCGATGAGGTTCCGCCTCATCGACGCGGCGAAGAAGGACTTCCCGGTCGCGCGCCTGTGCAAGGTCCTCAACCTCAGTCCGAGCGGCTATTTCGCCTGGAAGAACCGCCCGGCCTCGACGCGGCAGCGCGAGGATCTCGTGCTGCTTGCCCACGTCCGCTCCGCCTTCACGCTCTCGCACGAGACGTATGGCAGCCCGCGCATGACCCACGAGCTGCGCGAGCAGGGCTTGGCGGCCGGCCGGCGACGCGTGGCCCGGCTGATGCGGGAGAACGGGCTCAAGGCCCGCCAGCCGCGGCGATTCCGGCGCACCACGGACAGCGGTCACGCCTTTCCAGTCGCGCCCAACCACCTCGACCAGGACTTCACGGCGGCGGGGCCGGATCGGAAGTGGGGGAGCGACATCTCCGAGATACTGTCGGCGAATTAGGGGGGGTGGGGCATTGGCATGGAGATGCCCGATGAGCCTGCGACCAGAACCGATCGGCACGATCCCGGCTGAGACAGTGCGGGTTGCGAAGGCGGCGTTCCCCAAGGGAACGACGGCCACGCGGCTGCGTGACGAGTTCAGCGCCCTCTATCAGGACGAGGACTTCGGTGGCCTCTACCCGACCCGTGGCCAGCCTGGGCTCCCGTCGTGGCGGCTGGCCCTCGTCACGGTCTTTCAGTTCTCGGAGCAACTGAGCGATCGCCAGGCCGCGGATGCCGTGCGCGCCCGGATCGACTGGAAGTACGCGCTCGGGCTCGAACTCACCGACCCGGGCTTCCACTTTAGTGTCCTCACCGAGTTCCGCGCCCGCCTCATCGCCGGTGACGCCGCGCACCTGCTTCTGGATCGGATGCTCACGCGCTTCAGGGCCCGCGGCCTGGTCAAGGCGCGCGGCAAGCAGCGCACCGACAGCACGCACGTCCTGGCCGCCGTGCACGATCGGCACCTGCTCGAACTGGTCGCCGAGACGTTGCGCGCTGCGCTCGACGATCTGGCCGCCGTCGCGCCGGACTGGCTGCGCGGGATCACGCAGCCGGTCTGGTTCGAGCGTTACGGACGCCGGGTCGAGGATTACCGGCTGCCCAAGGGTCAGGCGGAGCGGGAAGCCCTCGCTCTCGCGATCGGTGCCGACGGGTTCAGCCTGCTTGAGGCCCTGGACGCGCCGGATGCACCGGCCGAGGCCCGCGGCGTCCCGATGGTCGGCACCCTGCGCGACGTCTGGCGCGTGCACTATGCCCGTGAGGGAGGTGGGCCGCCACGCTGGCGCAGCGGTCCGGAGCTGCCGCCGGTCGGCGAGCGGCTGCAATCCCCCTACGACCCCGAGGTCCACTACAGCACGAAGCGTCAGATGGAATGGTCGGGCTATAAGGTTCACGTCACCGAAGTCTGCGACGCGGACGCAGTTCATCTCGTCACGAACGTGATGACCTGCCCGGCGATGCAGCCCGACATGGCAAGCACGGCCGCGATCCACGAGCAGCTGGCCGCCAAGGACCTTCTGCCGGCCGAACACTTCGTGGATGCCGGCTACGTCGATGCGGGATTGCTGGTCGGAAGCAGGCGAGACCATGCTGTCGCGCTGGAAGGGCCGGTCCGCGCCATGCCGCAGCGGGCAACGGAAGCTGAACGATCCTACGAGCAGCGCCACTTCGTCATCGACTGGAAGCACGAGCGGGTCACCTGTCCGCAGGGCAAAACGTCGGTGACTTGGCGCGCCACCCGTGACGAGGTCGGAGCTCCACGCTTCCAGGCGGTGTTCAGCCGGACCGATTGCGGCGCCTGCCCCGCGCGCCGATCCTGTACCTCCTCCAAGGAGAGGCGCCGCTCCGTCTACTTCCTGCCACGCTCTGAATACGAGGCGCTGAATGCCGCGCGGGGCCGGATGCAGGATCCGGTCTGGAAGGAGCAATATCGCATCCGCGCCGGGATCGAGGGCACGCTCTCCCAGGGCGTACGCGCCTTCGGCCTGCGCCGGAGCCGATACATCGGCCAAGCCAAGACCGGACTGCAGCACGTCTGTGTGGCCGCCGCGATGAATGCCTCACGTGCTGTCCACTGGCTGGCAGAGACGCCCCGGGCCAGAACACGCGTGACACGGTTTGCAGCCTTGGCCGCAGCTGCCTGATTCGCCGACAGTATCTCTCCTACATCTGGACGCGGGAGGGCTGGTTGTACCTGGCGGTGGTCCTCGATCTGTACTCCCGACGGGTCGTGGGCTGGGCGGCGGGCGATCGCCTTCACAAGGAGCTTGCGCTGACTGCGCTGCGACGTGCCCTTGTCGTCCGGCAGCCAAGGCGAGGTTTACTGCATCATTCCGAACGCGGCAGCCAGTACTGTTCGAACGAGAGTCAGGCGGAACTACGAGGACATGGTATCGTGATCTCAATGTCCAGCAAGGGGAATTGTTATGGCAAAGCGATGGTCGAGACGTTATTCAAGACACTGAAGAGCGAGCTGGTCTGGCGCACCGCGTTCCAGACGCGAGCAGAGGCCATCGACGCGCTGGCCCGTTACATCGATGGCTTCTACAATCCCTGCCGCCGTCACTCGGCGCTGGGCTTCACAAGCCCCACCCAGTTCGAGAGGGGCATCGCCCACCAAACCGCTCTCCACTGAACTGAAGCAAGTCCAGGTGAGCAGCACGCCGAGCCTGGCCAGGTACACGTCCGTGTCCTGCGCGTGCGGCGGCACCGCCTGGTCAGGTCGTACCCGTTTCCCCAATCAGAACAGGCGCGGTCTTTTAGTCACTGCCGGTACGCTCGCGGACAAATTTCCCGACCGCCGCCGACCCAGCTGGTTGCGTGCGACATTTCGGAGGTGAGATCAGCCGACGGCGCTCTACTCGGCGGCGACTCGGCAGATCGCTCCAGCCCGCGCGAGCAGTGGGCGCCGCCCATAATTGGTCATAGTGCTTGGTACCCGCACCATATGAGCAAGCTTACCGAGGAGGCCAGTCGCTGCGAGTGCGGGCATCCTAGCCACATGCAGGCGCCCTAGCCACAGGCTGTACAGCTGAGTGCGGCGAGGTTGGCCTCCAGCACGGCGCTGCGGGAGCAGCATTGCAGCTGAACGCATTTCGCCAGTATCGCTGCGCAAACGCACCACTATCACCATCGTTAAGCACGATCTTAAATAAGTTCGGGAGTGGAACAGGCATGTGCGGTCTCGATGAGCTCTTCGCCAACAATCGCGCATGGGCTAGGCGTCGTGTCGCAGACGATCCAGCGTTCTTCACTCGTCTGTCTGGGCAGCAATCCCCACGCTACATGTGGATCGGCTGCTCAGATAGCCGCGTACCAGCCAACGAGATCATCAACTTGGAACCCGGCGAGGTGTTCGTGCACAGAAACATCGCCAACCTCGTTGTGCACTCGGACCTGAATTGTCTGTCCGTTTTGCAGTACGCTGTCGAGGTCCTAAAGGTTGAGCACATCATGGTCGTCGGTCATTACGGCTGTGGTGGTGTCCAGGCGGTGGCCGAGCAGCGCTCCGCAGGGCTGGCAGACAATTGGCTGCGCCACATCGAGGATATCGCGTACAAGCACGCGGCCTGGCTCGACACCGCTTCCAGTGACGAAGACCGCGGCGCTCGGCTCGCGGAGTTGAACGTGATCGAGCAGGTAGCCAACGTGTGCCGCACCACGATCCTGCGGCGAGCGTGGCACCGAGGGTACCGCATCGCGGTGCATGGCCTCATCTACGGTCTGCGGGACGGCCTTCTTCGGGAACTCGTCCGGGGCGTCAACGATGGCCAGTCCTGGCGTGAGGGCTACGATGCTTCGCTTCAGGCGCTTAAGAACCACCGCACCGGCTGAGTTAGTGCTGATGGACGATCGTAGGCGAAGAAGCGTACGCCTCTGGTGAAGGCCACGGTTGAGAGCATCGCACTCAGCGGTGAGGCCTGACCTTAATGCTGGCGTTAAGGTCAGCGGGTCGGGATGATGCGGGGCGAGCTACTGGAGAACGCCGAACGGCGGCGACGCTGGTCGTTCGATGACAAGGTGCGGATCGTCGAAGCATCGTTCGAGACCGGCGTGTCGGTGTGTTCGGTGGCGCGCTGGTACGGGATCGCCCATGGCCTGCTGTTCACGTGGCGTCGGCAGGCTCGGGAAGGCCGTTTGGGAGGGGACGAGCAGGCTCCGGTCTTCGTGCCCGTCGCGATCACCCCGGAGCCGTCACTTCCTGTTCCCACCCAGCAGTCGGATGATCCGCGTGCTCCAGCGCCGCTGCGTCGGCCTCGGCGCAAGAGCGGCGTCATTGAGATCGATCTCGGCGGCGGTCGGCGTCTCAAGGTCGACAGGGACGTCGATGCCGCGGCGCTGCGTCGAGTGCTCGATGCCCTGGAGGGCCGATGATCCCGCTGCCGGCCAACGTGCGGGTGTGGCTGGCCACCGGCCACACCGACATGCGCAAAGGCTTTTCCAGTCTCGGCCTGATCGTCCAGGAGACGCTCAAGCGCGATCCCCATGGCGGGCATCTGTTCGTGTTCCGAGGACGGCGCGGCGACCTGATCAAGGTGATCTGGCACGACGGCCAGGGGGCATGCCTCTACACGAAGCGGCTCGACCGCGGCCGTTTCCTGTGGCCCTCGGTGGCCGACGGAGCCGTGACGATCTCGACGGCGCAACTCGGCTACCTGCTCTCTGGGATTGACTGGCGGATGCCGCAGGAGAGCTGGCGTCCGAGCGCTCTGGGCTGAGGATAACGCGTTACAACGCTTGAGGAATATGCTCTTCTCTCCAGCGTGCCGAATGCGCCCGAGCCTCCGCCGCTTCCCACGGACCTCGCCGCCGCCCATGCCATGATCCTGGCCGAGCGGGCGGCCCGGCTCGCTTCGGAGATCGCGGTTGAACGGCCGAAGCTGGAGGTCGCCCGGCTGCGGCGAGAACGGTTCGGGACCTCCTCGGAGCGCAGCGCCCGGATCGACCAGCTCGAACTCGTCCTGGAGGATCTGGAGGAGACGCTGGCCGAGACCCAAGCGCAGGCGGCTGCCAAGCCCGAAGCGCTCTCAGGTGCGGCTTCCTCAAGGCGCAAGCCCGCCCGCCGGCCTCTCCCCGAGCACCTGCCGCGCGAGCGCATCGTCCATCCCGGCTCGACGACCTGCGCCTGTTGCGGTGGGACGCGCCTTCGCCCCCTCGGCGAGGACGTCACCGAGACCCTGGAGCGGATCCCCGCGCGCTGGGCCGTGATCCAGCACGTGCGCGAGCGCTTCTCGTGCAGCGATTGCGAGACGATCGCGCAGACCCCGGCCCCCTTCCACCCGATCCCCCGCGGACGAGCGGGCCCGAACCTCCTAGCCGAGGTGATGATGGCCAAGTTCGGCCTGCACCTGCCGCTGCATCGCCAGAGCCAGCGCTTTGCCCACGAGGGCGTGCCGATCGACGTCTCGACGCTGGCCGGCTGGGTCGGAGCGGTGACGAGCGCCCTGTCGCCCCTGGTCGCCCGGATCGAGGCTCATGTTCGAAGAGCTGAGCGCCTGCATCTCGACGACACGCCCGTACCGGTCCTGGCCAAGGGCAAGACCCGCACGGGGCGGCTCTGGACGGTGGTGCGTGACGACCGTCCCTTCGGTGGTCCCGAACCACCGGCTGTGGCCTACTTCTACTCCCCCGACCGCTCTGGTGCGCATGCCGAGACCTGGCTGGGCGACTTCCACGGCCTCGTGCAGGCGGATGCCTTCTCCGGGTTCGGTCGGCTGTACGAGCCCGGTCGCAAACCAGGCCCGCTCCGCGAGGCGGCCTGCTGGGCGCATGCCCGGCGCAAGTTCTTCGAGCTGGCTGACCTGAGGAAGGCTCCGATCGCCATCGAGGCGGTGGCGCGGATCGACGCGATCTTCGCGGTCGAGCGCACCATCAACGGCCTGGGACCGGACGAGCGCCGTGCGCATCGAAGCGCCCGCTCGGCCGCCCTCGTCGCCGAGTTGAAGGCGTGGCTGCTGGCCAACCGCGCCAAGCTCTCGGCCAAGGCTCCGGTGGCGCAAGCGATCGACTACATGCTCAAGCGCTGGAGCGCCTTCACCCGGTTCCTCGACGACGGACGGATCTGCCTCTCAAACAACGCCGCCGAACGCGCGATCCGGCCCATCGCGGTAGGCCGCCGCAACTGGACCTTCGCCGGCTCGGATGCGGGCGGCCATCGCGCCGCGGCCCTCTACACGCTGATCGAGACCGCCAAGCTCAACGGCATCGATCCGCAGGTCTGGCTCGCCGACGTCCTCAACCGCCTGCCCGACCATCCGGCTCTACGCATCGACGATTTGGTGCCGTGGAACTGGACCCAACATCAGCCCAGGCAGATTGCCGCCTGACATCCCATCGGAAGCACGACCGCGGCCTTCACCGCAGGCGTACGGAGCATCACCTGCTGCAGGCGCTCATCTCTGACGTCGACATCGGAGATGTTTGTTCCAATATAGGCCCGCTCCAGGCATTTAGCTTGGGTCTTCCGCACCGCGAACGGGCGCAGCCTTAGCACTACCTACTCCGCACTCGGCGTCCACGTATGGTTCATTTCAACACTCCGCCGCCAGCAAATTCTCCTAATTAGCCCGGCAAATGGCCAGCCAACCAGGTTAAGGTGGCGAGATATGTTAACTCCTCAGTTCGCTGGGGTGAGCTCTGTGGATATACCCAGAAGACGCGAGATCTCCGGGCCTGCCTCATCTGCGAGCAGGTCCGCCAGTGTGTAGCCGTCGAGAACCGCCAGGAACGCACCCAAAGCCTCTCCGAGTGCACGCCTCAACCGGCATGGTGCTGTAATCGCGCAGGCCCCGCTCGCAAAGCACTCTACCAGTGCTAGATCGTCCTCGGTCTGCCGCACAACGGCACCGACGACGATGTCGGCAGCCGGCCTCCCAAGCCGCAGCCCACCGCCACGGCCGCGAGTCGTCCGGATCAGCCCGAGGCGGCCGAGCTGATGCACCACCTTGGTCAGGTGGTTCTCCGAAATGCCGTAGGCACGCGCGATCTCGGCGATCGAGCTCTGCCGCGGTTCCTGAAGGCCGACATAGATCAGCGTTCGCAAAGCGTAGTCCGTGTAGCGCGTCAGTCGCATCGCGTATCCCGTGTGAACTGAAGGTATATGGGTATTGCATCTTTGAAGCCAAAGCAGCATAAGGTGCATCGCTGATGTACCTTTGAGGGCTGCCGATGCCGACTCCACTCTCTCTCGCCACTGTCGCGATCATCAAGGCAACCGTGCCGGCGCTGGAGGCGCATGGTCTGACCATCACGAAGCGCATGTACGAGCGGCTCTTCCAGAACGCGGAGGTTCGCGACCTCTTCAACCAGTCCCATCACGGCGAGACTGGGTCGCAGCCGAAGGCCCTAGCCCTGGCCGTGCTCGCTTACGCCCGCAACATCGATAACCTCGGCGTCCTGGCGGGCGTGGTGGAGCGCATCGCGCAGAAGCACGTCGCGCTGAACATCCTGCCGGAGCACTACCCCTACGTGGCCGACGCACTGCTTGGCGCCATCGGCGACGTGCTCGGCGAGGCCGCCACGCCGGGGATCTGTGCGGCCTGGGGCGAGGCGTACTGGTTCCTGGCGGAGCTGCTGATCGGGCGGGAGGCCACGATCTATCGCGATCTGGCTACCAAGCCGGGGGGCTGGAACGGCTGGCGCGACTTCGTGGTCGAGAGCGTCTCGCAGGAGAGCGAGACGATCCGATCCTTCGTGCTGGTGCCGGTCGATGGCGGCCCGGTGTTGCGCCACCGGCCTGGGCAGTATCTCGGCTTCCTCCTGAATCTACCGGGTCATGGGGTCCTAAAGCGGAACTACTCGATCTCGTGTGCGCCGAACGATCGGGCCTACCGTATCACGGTCAAGCGCGAGGGCCGGGCAGACGAACCCGCCGGGATCGTCTCGAACTGGCTGCACGATCATGCCAGATACGGCACGGTACTACGCGCGGCACCGCCGGCTGGCGACTTCTTCCTCGACCAGGGGTCGACCGCTCCCGTCGTGCTCGTCAGCGGTGGTGTGGGTCTTACCCCGATGATGAGCATGCTGGAGACGATCACAGCGGCGACACCTGAGCGGCCAACCTGGTACGTTCACGGGGCGCTCAACGGTCGTGTGCACGCGATGCGTGATCACGCCAAGGCGCTGACTGCCGGCAACGAGAACGTCCGTTTGCACACCTTCTACGCGGAGCCGGAGGCGGACGATCGGCAGGGCGAGCACTACGACGCAGCCGGCCTGATCAGCGCAGACTGGCTCGTGGCGCAGACGCCCCGTGAGGAGGCGACCTATTATCTCTGTGGTCCTAAGCCGTTCCTCAGCGCGTTGGTGAACGGACTTCAGCGTCGGGGCATCCCGGCCGAGCGCATTCGCTTCGAGTTCTTCGGTCCCGCAGATGAGCTGATCGAGGAACCGCGGCAGGCTGCCTGAGCACGATGGCGCCGCTCCTTCAGGTGAGCGGCGCCTCAATTGGAGGAGCGCCTGCGTGGATTACGCGCGTAAAGTAGCCGACGCGATCCTGTCTACCGCCGCAGATGCGGTGATTGCCTCCGACAGCGAAGGCATCATCCGCATCTGGAACCCGGGAGCCGAGCGCATCTTCGGCTACACGGCCGACGAGGCAGTCGGTCAATCGCTCGACATCATCACGCCCGAACGGCTGCGCAAGCGCCACTGGGAGGGGTACCGCAAGGCCATGGCGACGGGGGAGAGCCGTTATGGTGAGGGCGCTCTCCTGTCCGTCCCGGGCATCCGCAAGGATGGGCGACAGATCTCGCTGGAGTTCACCATCGTGCCGCTCAAAGATGAGCAGGGGGCGATGACCGGCATGGTCGCGGTGGTGCGGGATGTCACGATCCGCTTCACCGAACTGAAGGTTTTGAGACAGCGTTTGGCCAAGCTCACCGAGCGGCACGCGGGCACACCATAGCGAGGGAGCGCATTATGGCTGGGCGTTCAACCAAACCGCCTGAGATGCCGTCGGATTCTGCGGCTCCCGAACGCCCTGAGTTCGGCGAGTACAGCTCTCCACCCTGTTTCATGCATGAGCTCGATCCCGACTTCGTCAGCCCGAAGATTGAGAGGCGACCTTCTGAACCATGCGCCTCTGAAGTCTCAGCATCCGACTGGCCGAGCGTGCGGCGGTGGCGAAAGGAGACCCGCACCGCCCTCATCGAGCGGCGGGTCAGCATCTCTGCCCAGGACCGCGCTGCTTGGAGCGCGCGCATCGGGCAAGCTCTCCGAGCCGCTTTACCCTCGGCATCAGGCATCTTGATCGGCCTCTACTGGCCCTTCAGGGGCGAGTTCGATGCCAGACCCCTCCTGACAGGGATGCGTGAAGAGGGAGCACGACTGGCGCTTCCGATCGTCGTGGAGAAGGGACGCCCCCTCCAGTTTCGAACTTGGTCGCCAGGTGACCGCATGACCCGCGGCGTCTGGAACATACCCATTCCCGCCGAGGGCGAGGCCGTCGATCCTGACGTTCTGATCGCACCGCTCGTCGGCTTCGATCCGGCCAGATACCGGCTCGGTTATGGTGGGGGCTTCTATGACCGGACCATTGCGTCCAGGCCGACGAAGCCGCTGGTCATTGGCGTCGGCTTTGCCCTTGCGCGGCTCGCGACAATCTACCCGCAGGCGCATGACGTTCCTATGGACATCATCGTGACAGAAGAAGGTCTCTGGCCAGACACGGATCGATCTTGATCTCGCTACGGAGCTGGGCTGGTGTACGCATTGGATAGCTTCTTGGTCGATGCGGTGCCGGCCTGTTCCGAATCGGGCCTGCGCGCTCTGGCTTATAAAGCTATACTGGGTACGATTGCCGAACTGCGCATCTATGATCATCCCGGCGAGCTGCAGCTCGATGAGTGCAAACTTTCCAGGGATCTTGGGGTCAGCCGCACGCCCATCCGTGAGGCTCTGACGATCCTGGAACATCAGGGGTTCGTACGTCGGCGGCCGCGACATGGCGTGTTCGTCGTCAAGAAGACCAGGCGTGAGATCATCGAGATGATCTATGCCTGTGCTGCACTTGAGAGCATGGCGGTCCGGTTGGCATGCGCCAAAGCGACAGAGGCGCAGCTCGGCGCGCTTCGTACAAGCTTCAGCGCCTTCTATGAGGCAGATCCGACAGGCGGATATCACCGCTACTTTGAGGCTCGTTGGCAGTTCTGCCGCCATGCCGCCACGCTCGCGCAATGCGCGGAGATCCTGTCCATGCTCAACCATCTCCTGCTGCATTTGCGGAGTGTTCACGAGACGATATTCCGCCAGAGCATCGACCTCGCATATTTGAGGGCCGCGTACAGGGCTATTATCGAAGCGCTGGAGCTGCGAGACGCCGAGCGTGCGAGCCGGCTCGTTCTCGAAAGAGGCTTCAGGTTTGCTCGTGACATCGAGAGCTACGGCGATTGTTTCGGATCTCCGAAAGTCGTGACCTAACGATTGTACCGCAAGATCTTTCAAGCATCTCATGGTCGCTGAAATCTATCCCGTCTCGTGGAGGCGGATCAGAAACGTCTACCCATTACAAGGTCTAGACGGGAATAAGCCGCATCATCTTCGTCCGACCTTGCGTCGGATCTGCTCTGAAGCGGACGAGCTGCTTCCGGCCAGATGCAGCCGGCAGGACTGTGGCCCTCAAGGCGCTTAGCAGTTCGAATCGATAGAGTAATGTGGATCAGGAGAGAGCCTATGCAAAACATTCCATTGAGTGCAAAGGGCAGCTTCGCCATGTTGGTCCGTCCTCCCCATTTGGCGAATCAGTTCAAGGACACCATCCTGCCGCCCGTCTTTGCGACACCGGTGATGATCCTGATCATGGAGAACGCAGCTCTCAACGCCATCCGCCCGTTCCTTGACCCCGGCGAGAGCGCCGTCGGGACGAAGGTCGACGTGAGCCATACGGCGGCCACCCCGGTCGGGCACCGGGTGAGAGCGGAGGCCGAGGTAGTGGGTGCGACGGGACGTCAGATCCGATTCCGCGTTGCGGCCTGGGATGAGGCAGAGCAGATCGGGACTGGGACGCACGAGCGGATGGTGGTCGACTTGGAGCGCGTTGGTAAACGTCCCGCCAACAAGCGGCCCGCCTCATCATGAAGCGCGCGGGCGCCTGTCTGCTTCTGAGGTGGATCGTCTCCGAAGCGGACGTGCTCCCTTCGGCCAGACTACGTCACGTCGGGTCGCCATCGCGCGCAGGACCGGACGTTCGGCTTCGCGCACGTTACGGTGGCCCAAGCCATTCGGGCGTATCCTCCGTAGCGAACACTTGCTACAATCATTTGACCGCGCCTAAGGTTGAATGTCCGGTATTACGCTCAATTCGATATCGAAGAGCTTGTCAGTCGTTCTTAAACTGGCATCTGCCTAAAAGGCGCCGGTGCTGCTAGCCGCCCCAAGTACTGGTCCTACTTCAAGCCGAGCTGCGCCTTATCAGTAAGATGACCGTTGTGGAACGTTAGTGTTAAATTGGCACCATAGCTGCCGCGGCCAGCCCAAGAATAAGTCGCCCGCTTGCCCTCGCCAATGTTCAACGTCGAAAGGCGACGGCCGGCACAGCCCAGAAGATCACGCACACGCTGGTAGCTCATGCCCACTTCGAGGGAGGCGTAATGCGCCCAGTCAACGCGGCAGCCGGGGGTTGGCGCAGCCAGCGCGAAGGAGTTGTTCGATGCCTCCATCAGCGCCACGAGGAGAGCGCACGAGACCTTCCACCGCATCGCAGCCTCAACCAGGCTCACCAGATACGCTTTCGTCTTGACCCATTCCGGGCGGTCCAGCTGAGTCTCCGGCGTTCCCGGAGCGGACCTCGACCTTGAGATCCTGCCGCATGTCCTGAAGGTGGTCGGTCACTACGCGCTCGCCGACCTTGAGCCCAGCCAGGATCGCGGTGTCCTCACCGAAGCTGTCGCCCGTCGTCACGGGCTTTTGGCGCACCACGCCCTCGTCGTCGACGACGTAGACAATCTGCTGGGCCAGCTTGGCCGATAGCGCGACGGTGGGGACCAGAAGCTTCTCCTCGGTGCCCGTCTTCACGCGGGCACGCACAAACTGGCCCGGGAGAAAGCGCTCGTCGGAATTTGGCAGGAGCGCGCGCACGAGGCGACGCGCGGTGCGCGGGTCGAACCGGTTGTCGAGCTGGTAGACCTTCGCGTCGCGGATGGGCTTGCCGGTCTCGTCCAGTACCTCCACGGTCACGGGACCGGTCTGCATCGCCTCGCGCAGCGCTTCAGAGTCCTCGGATGAGAGTGCCATCTGCACGTCGATCGGATCGAGCTGAACGACCGTGACCAGCTCCGTCTGGTTCTCGATGACGAGATCACCGGGATTGACGATCGACAGGCTCGCTCGCCCGTCGAATGGCGCGTTCACCACCGCGTAGTCGAGGTTGAGGTTCTGGCGCGCAATCGCAGCCTCGGCGGCCTTTACCTGAGCAGTAGCAGAGGCGGCGTTGGACTGGAGCTGCTGCAGACGCTGCTCGGACGCGTAGCCCTTATCGGCAAGCGTGTCAGTCCGGCTGACCTCGGCCTCGGCAAATTGCAGCTGCGCCTTAGCCTGCGCCTCCTGCGCCTGCGCCTGAGCAAGCGCCACCTGGAATGGGCGTGGATCGATGCGGAACAGCACCTGACCCTTCTTCACGTGGCCGCCCGGCTCAAAGGGGCGCTCGGTCACGTTGCCGCTCACCCGCGGCTGCAGCGCTGCGTCCTGCTGCGCGATAATCGTCCCTGTGTAGGTGAAATTGATCGGCACTGACCGGGTTCGCGCAGCTGTGACCTTGACGGTAATTGGCGGTTCAGTCTCGGCAGCCTCCGCGTTCGTGTTCGACCACGGCAAATGACTCATCAACGCGGAAGATGTCGGCCGGCCGGCGGCGAACCAGCTGCCCGCCACTAAGACCAACGTCACAGCACTCGCGATAACACCGTTCCTCACCCCCGCCCGCACGCCGGTCACTCCTCCTGCTGGGCGCGTCTGGCGCCGAATCGGACGGGGAACACACGAAACGAGATCGCGTTGCATGCCCGGTCCTCGCGACCACCGATGCACAATCCGACGCGCTGTCGAGGTCTGATGTTCGCCCGCTTCGTCGACCGTCCCATTCTGGCGGCCGTGATTTCAGTGCTGATCACTCTGATCGGCGCGGTGGCCGGTCTGACCCTACCGATCGCTCAGTTCCCTGAAATCGCCCCGCCGATCATCAACATCCAGGCGACCTATCCCGGCGCCAGCGCGCAGCAGGCCTACGACGCGGTCACGACGCCACTGGAGAAGGAGATCAACGGCGCCCAGCACCTGCTCTACATCGCCTCGACCAGCAACACCGACGGGAGCGTTAACCTCGACGCGACCTTCGAGATCGGCTCCGACCTCGACGCCGCCGCCGCCGAGGTGCTGACCCGGGCGAACCGCGCGGAGGCGAAGCTGCCCGCCTCGGTGCGCTCGCAGGGCCTGGAGATCCAGAAGAGTTCCCGCCAGCGGCTCGGCAACATCGTGCTCTACGCCGATCCCGGCTCGCCCTACGACGAGCTGTTCCTGGCCAACTGGGCCGAGACGCAGGTCATCAAGCCCCTGCGCCGGGTCGATGGCATGGGCCGGATCCAGAACTTCTCTCAGAAGCGCTACGCCATGCGCCTGTGGCTCGATCCGGTGAAGATGGAGGCGCTGGCGATCAGCCCCGACGCGGTGATCCGCGCGGTGAGCCAGCAGAACGAGCAGATCACCACTGGATCCCTCGGCAAGCCGCCGACCGACGGGCAGCCTACCGCCTTCGAGTTGCAGATCGTCACCCAGGGGCGGCTGAGCCAGCCCCAGGAGTTCGCCAACATCCTCCTGCGTGCCAACCCCGATGGCTCCGTGGTCCGGGTCCGGGACGTGGCGCGGGTCGAGCTGGGTTCGGAGCAGTACGGCGTGCGCTCCAGCTTCGACGGGCGGCCCTCGGCGACGCTCGGCCTCTACCAGACGCCCGGCGCCAACGCCGTCCACGTCATGGACGGGGTAAAGGCCACCATGGCCGAGCTGGCCCAGCGGTTCCCGCCCGGGCTCAAGTACAAGATCGCCCTCGACCGGACCGAGTTCGTCCGCGAGGCGATCCGCGAGGTGGTCCACACCCTGTTCGAGGCGCTGATCCTGGTCGTGTTGGTCACCTACCTGTTCCTGCAGAACTGGCGCGCGACGCTGATCCCCGCCATCGCGGTGCCGGTGGCCCTGGTCGGCACGTTCGGGCCGATGGCCCTGCTCGGCTTCTCCTTCAACACCCTGAGCCTCCTCGGCATGGTGCTGGCGGTGGGCCTCGTGGTCGACGACGCGATCATCGTCGTCGAGAACACCGAGCGGCTGATGGACGAGGGGATGGAGCCGCGCCCGGCCGCCCGCGAGGCGGTGAACGAGGTCGCCGGCCCGGTCATCGCCACCACCCTGGTCCTGGCGGCACTGTTCGTGCCGGTGGCCTTCATTCCGGGTCTGACCGGCCAGCTCTACAACCAGTTCGCCCTGACCATCGCCATCTCGGTGATGATCTCGGCCGTCGTCTCCCTGACCCTGACGCCAGCTCTGTGCGGCCTGATCCTGAAGCACCGGCCGGAGGGGGCGCAGGCGGGCCGGAGCCGTTGGAAGGCGCCGCTGCGCTGGTTCAACCGGGCGCTGGAGCGGGCGGCGGGCCTCCTCACCGCGATAATCGGCCGGCTCACCCGCCACCTCGTGCTCGTGGGCCTCGCGTTCGCGGCCTTCGCGGCGCTCACCGTGCTCCTCGTGATGCAGCGCCCGACCGGCTTCGTCCCCAACGAGGACCAGGGCTACTTCTTCGCCGACGTCGCCCTGCCGAAGGGCGCCTCGGTGACCCGCACCGACCGGATGGTCGAGCGGCTCGGCAAGAGCCTGCGGGACATGCCGGAGGTCGATCACACGATCGGCGTCGTCGGACGCAGCATCCTCGCCGACGCGGTGGCGCCGTTCTACGGGTTCCAGATCCCGGTCCTGAAGCCCTGGGGCGAGCGGGCGGCCTCGGCAGACGCCATCATCGCCCGCGTGCAGAAGGAATTCCGGCACGATCCGGACGGGAAGGTGCGGGTGGTCAACCCGTCGCCGCTGCCCGGCCTCGGCACCCGCAGCGGCCTGACGCTCGAGATCCAGGATCGCAGCGGCACGGGCGGCATCAAGCTCGCCGAGGCGGCGCAGCGCTTCATCGACGAGATGGAGAAGAGCCCCAACATCGCGCAGGCGCTGCCGACGACGAGCTACGGCGTGCCGCAGATCCGCCTGGAGATCGACCGGGCCAAGGCCGAGCAGCTCGGCGTGCCCCTCCAGAACCTGTTCGACGCCCTCGGGACCTATGTCGGGTCGAGCTTCGTCAACCTCTTCAACCGCTTCGGCTTCGTCTACCAGGTCTACGTGCAGAGCGAGGCCACCGGCCGCCGCACGATCCAGGACCTGGAGGCCCTGCCGGTCCTCAACAGCCGGGGCGAGCCGGTTCGCATCGGCTCTCTGGTGCGGGCGGAGTTCACCAGCGGCCCCACCGCCGTCCTGTCCTACAACACTTATCCTACCATCGAGGTGGCGATCGAGGTCGCCTCCTCCGCGAGTTCGGGCACGGTCCTCAAGGAGGTCGAAACGCTGGCCAAGAGCCGCCTGCCCAGCGACTACGCGGTGGAGTGGACCGACGTCGCCTATCAGGAGAATGTCGCGGGCGGCTACGCGCCGATGATCTTCGGTCTCGGCGTCCTGATGATCTTCCTGCTGCTCGCCGGGCAGTACGAGTCCCTGCGCCTGCCCTTCGTCATCCTGCTCGGCACGCCGATCGCGATCTTCGGCGCGGTCGGCTTTCTGGCGGTGCGCGGGCTCGAACTCGACATCTTCGGTCAGATCGGGCTCCTGCTGCTGGTGGGCCTCGCCGCCAAGAACTCGATTCTGCTGGTCTCCTTCGCAGAGGATCTGCGCCGGCAGGGCGAGGACGTGCTCAAGGCGGCCCAGGACGCAGCCCGCCTGCGCATGCGCCCGATCCTGATGACCTCCTTCGCCTTCATCACCGGCTCGGTCCCCCTCGCGATCGCCAGCGGCGCCGGGGCGCATGCCCGCGTTTCCATGGGGACGGTGGTGATCGGCGGCCTCGTGGTGGCGACCTTCATCACCCTGTTCATCACGCCGACCTTCTACGTCGCCTTCGAGCGCCTGCTCGGACGCGGCGAAACAACAGATGCGCAGCCTGGAGCAGCAGTCGCAACGCCGGCGGAGTAAGGCGGCTGGCGGTTTCTTCCGCTGCCCCGCCCCACTACACTGATTAGCAACTCGATCACTTCGGAAAGGGCCGTATCTCGAGTGCGGAGCGTGTTCGAACAGTTTCGCCGGCGGATCCGCAAGCATGAATGGCGCATCGGCGCCGCCGCTCTCCTACTGGCGGCCGGGACGACGCTTATCGCGATCGGCTACTGGTACTTCACCTCGCCCACCGTATTCACGGTCGCAGTCGGCCCGCCTGGCAGCACCGAGATGCGCCTCGTCCAAGCATTTGCTGATGCACTTGTGGAGCAGAAAAAGGATGTTCGCCTCCGCATCGTCCCGTTCAGCAACGTGCGGCAGAGCGCCGAGGCACTTCAACAGAAGAGTGTCGATTTGGCGATCGTCAGGCCAGACGTGTTCTTACCCGACGACGGTCTGACCTTATCGATTGTGCGCGAGGAGGCAGTGCTTCTGCTCGCACCCGCCTCCAGTAACGTCAAAGCCGTCAGCGATCTGGTTGGCAAGCAGCTTGGCCTCGTGCTGCGACATGATGCTGACCTCTCGACCGTCACAAGCATCCTCGCCCACTACAATCTTATGCCGCCTCAGCTTGCGCTCGTGCCCCTCAAATCGGACGAGGTGGAAGCGGCACTCACGGCCAGGACGATCGATGCTGTCGCCTTTATCGCAGCGCCGGCGAGCCCAGAGGCTGCCCATCTGGCGCAGATCGCCATTAAGACCTCCGGAGAGCATGTCAGCATCGTGCCTTTCGAGCAGGCCCAGGCCCTCGCGCTGAAGTCACCAGCGCTCACGGCTATGACGGTGCCAGGCGGCAGCCTAAACGGCCGGCCTGAAGTGCCCGCAGAGGACGTTAAGACGATCGGCGCCTCTTACCGCCTCATGGCTCGCTCAGGTCTGGATCGTGCGCCTGTCTCGAAGGTTATTCAGTACCTCTTCCAAATGCGCTCGCGCATCGCACGGGCGGATCCAGCCATCAACCTGATGAGGGCTCCGGACAATGACACCATCACCAGCGCCGCTTTGCCGAACCATCCGGGCGCCGTCGACTATCTGAACCGGGAACAGGAGTCCTTCATGGACCGCTACGGCGACTGGCTGTGGCTGCTGCTGTTTGCAGGCGGCGGCATCAGTTCAGCGCTGGCCTGGGTGTCTGAAATTTTTGCACGCAAACGGCGCGAGTTAGTCGACGAGGTGCTCGACCGTCTGACCTGCCTTCTGTCGGAGGTGCGCAGTGCGCGAACGCCAGGCGAGTTGGCGTCCCTCACCGAGGAGGTGGACACGCTGGTGACGCATGCGATCCGCTACGCACGCTACCGCGTGACCAACACGCGTGCTCTGAGCGCCCTCATCTTGGCGATTGACTCGACTCGTTCTGCAATTGGCGACCGTCGCTGCGAGATGCTGGGCGAGGTCGCACGACTGCACACGCCGGCAACCAAGAGCGCTCACAAGCTCTTCTTTCAATCAGGCGACGCAGAACTGTAGTAGACCGTGGATGAGCGTGAATTTCACCGGTCCCACGTAATCGCTCATCGCCGCGCCCGATGCACCGGCCGCGTGACCGCCAGGTTCCAACCGGCGGTCCGGACCCGCAGGTCGAGGCATGAGCCTACCCAGTCACTCGATTTGCTCCACCCTTTTTTGTCACTCCTCTATTCCAGTAGACGCGGCGAACAACTGCCTCAATGTCGTTGCCGAAGCCGGTATAGATGTCCACTTCAGCGGCATTTATGCGGGAACCGGACGAGTGGCTTCCGACTACACTACGTCAAGCTCAAACGCGAGCGCGCGCTGGACCCGGCATTCGGCTTGACGCCCGTCTCAGCCATTCAGCAGCCTTGTGCGGCATCCCCGAAGCCTACACCAACTCAGGCCGAATCACAGGTCCTAGTCGCGCAATGTGCTGACATCCGCCGGGCACGGGTTGAGTCGCCGCTTCCAACCTATTTAGACCTTGCGAGTGTCTGGTTCAGGCCTGTCCGACTTGCCGCAAGCGGAAGACCGGGAGGAGTGGATTTGCAGTTGCCTGCTGCCGAGCGGCAATTAATTAAGTTGGACGTCGTCGCGCACGCTCGTGGCCTGAAACAAACACTCACACGCAGTGCACTGAGCGCACGTGAGGGAGCCAACTCCTGCTTTACCCTCGACCGTTTTAACATACAGCGCGCCGCAAAGTTTTCCATTTCAAAAAAGATTGCTAGTTGTTACCTTTCGATTAGACCTGTTTTTCGTAGACCTTCAACTATCCTACTGTACTCAATCAGGAATTGCGGATTGTCTGAGAACCCGGCAGTTGCCCACTTTTGAACGGTGTAGCGTGGCATCAACTTTAGAAGTTCCGCAACTGCATCCTGCGCTTCGGCCGTCTGACCAGTCCAAGCGTAAGCGGCCGATAAGTCGATGTACGCCAGCCAAAGCGGTCCAGCCGCGACGGATTTGCGGCACCACTCGATAGCCTCTGAATCACGGCCTAAGTGAGTATAAGCGTGACACATATGGAAAAGCCAAAAATTCAAAGCCGGATCATGTGGGCTTAGACGCAAGGCTTTCTCTATCAGAGGCAAGGCTTCATTCGATCGGCCAAGCAATATTTTTGTGTGGCCAAGCTCCTCATAAGCAACAGCTAAATTCCGATCGTTCTTGATTGCCGTCTCGAACTCAGGAACAGCTAAGTCGTGCTTCTTTTGTGCTTTAAGAATTTCGGCCTTCACGAAATGCGCCATCGCATGCTCCGGCGCGTCCAATAGCACTGGAGTAATCGCTTTGTCTGCTGCGGCCAAATCTTCTGCTGGAGAAGTGCTCCAACGAAGCCAAACAAGGTACGACAATGGTAATTACCCAGGCTTGTGATGGCAGGGTTCAGGCACCGATGGTTTTGAGGATGGCGCCGAAGGGGCTGCTGCCGGTGAGGCGCGCGGTGTCGACGACGGTGCGGATGGCGGCCTCGCCCTCGGCCGCCCACATGGCGCGGTAGCCGTTGGTCACCTTCCGCTGCACGCCGGCCGGACGCAGGAGCCGCTCGGATCCGTTGTTGGTCGGCCCGACCTTTMCGGGATAGGCGAGGAACACCAGGAGCTGATCGCGGGCGCGGCTGATCTTAGCTTGCAGGTCGCGGGTCAGGTCACAGCGGGTCGGCGTGGCCAGGATGGCGCCGAGTTGCCGATCCAGGCTCCGGCGCTTGGCCGAGAGCGTCGAGGCGGCCAAGTCGGTGACGCGCTCGGCCAGGGCGAAGACGTTCTGCAGCCAGAGTTGCAGGCGCCAGGGGACGGGATCGTCGCTGGCCTCGACGACGTAGGCGACGTCGCGGGCCAGATGCGCCAGGCAGGTCTGGTGCTCAACTGCGTGGCCTTGTTGGGCCGTGTAGCGGTCCGAGATCCACACCGCGGGCCGATGCCCATCCATCATCGCCCGCACCACGACGGCGCCGCGCGTCGGAGACGGCGTGTGCACCACGGCTTGCGCCGAGTGGAACACCCAGTGGTAAGCGTTTGAGCCTTCGATGCGCACGCCGGTCTCGTCGCAGGCGACGACCTCGGCCTTGCGCAGGGCCGAGACGGCCGCGTCACGACTGGCACGGAAGCGGCCCTGCGCGCCGGAGCAGGTTCATCAGCCCGCCCTGGCTCAGCGTCAGGCCGAATAGATCGGATAGCGCTGCCTGCAGCCGCTCATAAGACAGGGCTTGGCAGGTCTTCAGGTACGTCGCCACCGCATGCAATCGTGGACCGAAGGGCGTGCCGCGCGCGGCCGAAGGCACTGGTGCAACGACCCGCTCCCCGCAGCTCGGGCAACGGACCGCCAGCCGGCGGTGCTGCGTCACGATCGGCGCCACCACGGGCAACTCGATCTGCTCAGAGACGCTGACGAGCTGCGCCGGATGAGCGGCGTGCAGGCTGGCGCCGCAACACGCGCACGCCGCGGGACGATGCTCGACGATCGTATCGGGCTCGTCGCTCAGCACCCGGCTGTGACCCTCGTGACCGGCCTTGGCGCCGCCGGGCTTGGAGTGCTCCCGCTGCTCCTTGCGGTCTGTTGCCGGCGGCTTGGATGAGGTGCGCGAGGTCTTCTCTGGCCGCTGCAGCCGCAGCACCAGCTCGATCAGCTCCTCGCGGCTCAGCCGTTCCAGTTCGCTGCGGCCCATCTCGCAAGGGAATCAGCGAAACCGGCTTCCGGCAAGAGGCGCCGCGAGCGCCCCACATCGACCTCCCGCCGGCGTCACGCCGCGCTCGCGCACCACCCGTGGGTAATTACCCTCGAAGGTGTTTCAAGCAGTATAGATGGAGCATACCCACACGGGTAAACGCAAAAGTCCGGAATAACTTAGGGACGAATCCGTAAATCTCGGATCGATAAGAATCATTTTCTCATGAATCAACAATACATGATCAAAATTATAGCATAAGAAAACGACGGATTATCGGTTGACGCGCGTTAGCGATCTGATTAACACGTCGATGCCAGCCGCCGCACAGGCATAGCTGGTCGAGAAGGGTACGATCCATCTCATTGATTGTACGATCGCTTGCCGCTTTAGATCTGAAGCGGGCTGCGTCGGACGATCTCTGACCACATTCGAAAACCGCGTGTAGCACCAGGA
>NZ_JBFULT010000040.1:0-26157 GCF_054049755.1 Bradyrhizobium sp. P5_C11_2 | reverse complement strand
GCGCGGTGGCGTTCCTGAAGGTCCGCACGGCAAAACCGTCGGTTTCCAGCAGGAAGCGCAGCGATCCCAGCACGGCGGCATCGTCGTCGACCACGTAGACGGTGGGCTTGGCCGATGGCGCCGTTGGGAGCCGCTGGTGCTGCGAGCCGATCTCGATCATGCTGACTGGCTAGCACAGGTCGGTGCAAGGACCTTGACCTGCCTCAATCCTTGATCAGGCCGGCGCGCATCGCGAGCCGGACCAGTTCCGAGAGGCTGCTCGCCTGCATCTTGGTCATGACATTGGCCCGGTACACCTCGATGGTGCGCGGGCTGATGTCGTATTCGCGGGCGATCAGCTTGTTGGAGAGGCCCGCGATCAGTCCCTCCATGACCTGGCGCTCGCGCGGGCTCAAGGAGGCGACGCGGGCGGCGATGTCCTGGGTGATGGCCTCGTTCTTGGCGGCCGGCTCGGCCCGCTGGATCGCGGATTCGATCATCGTGGTGAGGCGGTCATCCTCGAACGGCTTCTCGAGAAAGTCGATGGCGCCGAGCTTCATCGCCTCGACCGCGAGCGGCACGTCGCCGTGACCGGTCATGATCAGGATCGGAAACGGGCATTGCTGCGCCTTCATCCGCTTCAAGAGCTCGATGCCGTCGAGGCCGGGCATTCGCACGTCGGAGACGACGCAGCCGAAGGCGAGGCCGGGCAGGGCATCGAGGAAGCTCTGCGCGTTGTCGAACAGCGTGACGCCGAAGCCGGCGGAATCCAGCAGGAAGTTCAGCGAATCCCGCATCGCCTCGTCGTCGTCGATGACGTAGATGATTCCCTTGGTCGTCATGGCTCAGGTCTCGTCGGCTGCCGGCAGGGTGAAGCGGAATGTCGCCCCGCCCGATGCGTTGCTCTCGGCCCACATGCGGCCGCCGTGAGCCTCGATGATCGAGCGGCTGATGGACAGTCCCACGCCCATGCCGGTGTCTTTGGTGGTGAAGAAAGTCTGAAACAGGTTTGGAATGACGTCGTCCTGGAAGCCGGAGCCGGTGTCGGACACCTTCACCTCGATCATGTCGTCGGCGGCGCGGGTGTTGGTGACGACGAGCTCGCGCCGCTGCGATTGCGCCATCGCTTCCAGCGCGTTGCGGAACAGGTTGACGAGGACCTGCTGGATCTGCACCCGGTCGGCAAGCACGAGGTCGGCGCCCGGATCGAGACTGAAGCGGAGCTGCACGTTCTGCTCGCGCGCGCCGGCAAGCCCGAGCGCGCCGGCCTCCTCGATCAGCTTGGAGAAGCTCTCGACCCGCTTCTCGGATTCGCCGCGGGAGACGAAATCGCGTAAGCGCCGGATGATCTGGCCGGCGCGCAGCGCCTGTTCCGCCGCGCGGTCGAGCGCGCTTTCGATCTTCGGCGCATTCGGATCGTGGCTGCCGGCGAGCAGCCGCCGCGAGCCCTTCATGTAATTGCTGATCGCCGCCAGCGGCTGGTTGATCTCATGAGCGAGCGCCGAGGCCATTTCGCCCATCGCGGTCAGCCGCGAGACATGGACGAGCTCGGACTGCAATTCCTGGAGCCGCGCCTGGGTCTGCTGATGCTCGGTCAGGTCGCGGACGAAACCGGTGAAATAGGGCTCGCCGCCCGACTGCATCTCGCCGATCGACAGGTGCATCGGAAAGGTCGTTCCGTCACGGCGCCTGCCGGTCACGATGCGGCCGATGCCGATGATGTGCGGATCGCTCGTGGTGCGGTAGCGGGCGATGTAGCTGTCGTGGCGGGAGCGATCGGGCTCCGGCATCAGGATGCTGACGTTCTGGCCGATCGCCTCGTGCTCCGACCAGCCGAACAGGCGCTCGGCGGCCGAGCTGAAGAGCTGGATGACGCCGTGGCCGTCGATGACGATCATGGCATCGGGAATCGTCTGGAGGATCGAGCGAAGGTGGCTCTCGCGCGTGCGCAGGGCTTGCTCAACCTGCTTCTCCTCGTCGATGTCCAGAAAGATGCCGCTGAGATGACGGGCGGAGCCGGCTTCATCGCGAATGAGTCCCGCCCGGGCGCGGATCCACTGTCCTCTGCCGGAGGCGCCGGCGACCCTGAAGGACACGTCGAAACCGCCGCCGCTTTCGGAAACATGTCGGATCGCGCTCTCGACCCGCTGGCGGTCCTTCGGCTCCAGATGGGACAGGAATAGCTCGTAGCTCAGCGGTTGGTCCCGTTCGATTCCGAACAGGCTCCTGGCGGTGTCCGACCAGTCCAGCTCCCGCGTCTCGAGGTCGAGATCCCAGGTGCCGACGCCGAATCCTTCGATCCGGACCCGGAAATGCTCGCCCCGACCGTCGTCCTGCGGATGCGTTACACGGGTCGGCGACAAAGCTGGGGCTCCCAATCCTATGCGGCGGCCCGGATGCCGTTACCGCCGCGGCAATGTTGCCCAAGGCCAAGCCGGAGGCAAGTTCGCTCGTCTGCATCCTTTGACGATTTCCCCGAATCGGGCGGCAGGCAGTTTGATCTATCTCATCCTGCCGACGTGCGGCAGGCCTACAATTCCACGAAGCTTCATTGCACCGGAGAGTCCCGATGACATACGCGACCGTGATGGTCAGCCTCGCGCTCGATCAGCCCAACGAGGCGCGTCTCCAGGTCGCGGGCGAGCTCGCCGAACGGTTTGAGGCCGCCATTGTCGGCGTTGCTGCGGCGCAGTTCGCACCGCCGCTCTATTTCAGCGACGGCGCCGCGGCGCAGAGCCTGATCGACCAGGGTGAAGCCTCCGTCAAGCGACGCCTGGCCGAACTGGAGGCGCAATTCCGCGCCGCGATCAGGAATCGCGGCGGACATGTGGAGTGGCGCAGCGCCATGGATTTCCCGGCGCGCTTTACGCTCACCCAGGCGCGTTGCGCCGACATCATCGTCGCCGGCGGGCAGAGCCCGGCCTTCTCCGACGCCTTCGCGCTCGCAAGCCCGAAGGATCTGGTGATGCAGGCCGGCCGGCCGATCCTGGTCGTGCCAGACGGCGTCAACTGGCTCGATCTGCGGAGCGTCCTCGTGGCGTGGAAGGATACGCCGGAAGCGCGGCGGGCGCTGGCCGATGCGCTGCCGCTGCTGCGCAAGGCCAGGGATGTCGCCGTCGTCGCGATTCCGGAGGGCGACGACGATCGCCCCGCCGCGGTCGCCGGCGTGACCGACGCGACGGCGTGGCTTGCCCGCCAGGGCGTTACCGCGACCGCGCGCGTTTCCGAAGCGGCGCGCAACGAAACCGCTGCCGCGCGATTGGAGAAGGTCGCCGGCGATGTCGGCGCGGGCCTGATCGTTGCCGGCGCCTATGGTCATTCGCGGTTTCGCGAGTTGATACTGGGTGGCGTCACCCAGTATCTGGTCACTCAATCCGCGCGCTGCGTGCTGCTGTCGCACTGACGGCCGGCCAGACGCGAAATCGAGGAGGGCGCACCGTGTACAAGTTTATCGAGCAGACCGTCGACGGCTACATGACGCGCAACGTCCGGACGGTGAGGCGCGATCTCGACATGCTCGCGCTCAGCGAGATGTTCGAGCAGGACGATTTCAACTCCTATCCGGTCGAGGACGACGGGCAGGTCGTCGGCATCGTCACCAAGTTCGACATCCTGAAGTGCTTTGCCTTCACGCCGAGCCAGATGCTGCCGCGCTATCACGACCTGATGCGCCGCAAGGTTGGCGACGTCATGACGCCCGAGTTCATCTATGTCAGCCCGGATACGAGGTTGACCCGCGTCCTCCAGATCATGGTCGAGCACCGCATCAGGAGCATCGTCGTGCTCGACGGCGCGCAAAAGCTGGTCGGAATTATCGCCCGCGAGGATGTCATCGCGGCACTCAAGGCGACCGCGCGCGACTGACACGGTGGCTGCAAATCCCGCGATCTCGGCCCCCGTGGTTTCACGGAGGCTGCTGCTTTTTCTTCCCTTCTCCCCTTGTGGGAGAGGGCACTGCAACTGGCAGCGTCGCATCACTGACATCACCAGAAATTCAGTCAGCTTGATTTCAATCAATTCCCCGCGAGGGTGAATGTGGTTTCTGTCGGCGTGTTCTTTCGAAAGAGAAACCGCGATGCAGCAGCCCTCCATCTCCAAATCCATGACCATCGGTGAAAGCGGCCTGGCGCTCGTGTTCGCGGTCACCGCCTTTCTCTGCGTGATCGCCTCGGCCAAGGCGCTCGATGCACCCTTCGCCTTCCACGCCGCCCTCAGCGCCGTGGCGAGCCTGGCTGTGGTCTTTGGCATCGTCAACCGCTACTTCGACCGCCCGGCGGAGTTGCCGCCCGCGGAGATCAACGGCCGCCCCAACTACAACATGGGCCCGATCAAGTTCTCCGCCGTCATGGCGATGTTCTGGGGCATCGCCGGCTTCCTCGTCGGCCTCATCATCGCCTCGCAACTGGCGTGGCCCGCGCTGAACTTCGATCTGCCCTGGATCAGTTTCGGCCGCCTGCGTCCTCTGCACACCTCCGCGGTGATCTTCGCCTTCGGCGGCAACGTGCTGATCGCGACATCCTTCTACGTCGTGCAGAAGTCCTGCCGCGTGCGCCTTGCCGGCGACCTCGCGCCCTGGTTCGTCGTGGTCGGCTACAATTTCTTCATCCTGGTCGCGGGCACCGGCTATCTGCTCGGCGTCACCCAGTCGAAGGAATATGCCGAGCCGGAATGGTACGCCGATCTCTGGCTGACCATCGTCTGGGTGGTCTATCTGCTCGTCTTCCTCGCCACCATCATCAAGCGCAAGGAACCGCACATCTTCGTCGCGAACTGGTTCTATCTGGCCTTCATCGTGACGATCGCGGTGCTGCATCTCGGCAACAACCCGGCGCTTCCCGTCTCGGTGTTCGGCTCGAAGTCCTACGTCGCGTGGGGCGGCATCCAGGATGCGATGTTCCAGTGGTGGTACGGCCATAACGCGGTCGGCTTCTTCCTGACCGCCGGCTTCCTCGCCATCATGTACTACTTCATCCCCAAGCGCGCCGAGCGGCCGATCTATTCCTACCGCCTGTCGATCATCCACTTCTGGGCGCTGATCTTCCTCTACATCTGGGCAGGTCCGCACCATCTGCACTACACGGCGCTGCCCGACTGGACGCAGACGCTCGGCATGACCTTCTCGATCATGCTGTGGATGCCCTCCTGGGGCGGCATGATCAACGGCCTGATGACGCTGTCGGGTGCCTGGGACAAGCTGCGCACCGACCCCGTGCTGCGCATGCTCGTCGTCTCCGTCGCCTTCTACGGCATGTCGACCTTCGAAGGCCCGATGATGTCGATCAAGGTGGTCAACTCGCTCAGCCACTACACCGACTGGACCATCGGCCACGTGCACTCCGGTGCGCTCGGCTGGGTCGGCTTCGTCTCCTTCGGCGCGCTCTATTGCCTGGTGCCGTGGGCCTGGAATCGCAAGGGCCTCTACAGCCTGAAGCTCGTCAACTGGCACTTCTGGGTCGCGACCCTCGGCATCGTGCTCTACATCTCGGCGATGTGGGTGTCCGGCATCCTCCAGGGCCTGATGTGGCGCGCCTACACCTCGCTCGGCTTCCTCGAATACTCCTTCATCGAGACCGTCGAGGCGATGCATCCCTTCTACGTCATCCGGGCTGCCGGTGGCGGGCTGTTCCTGATCGGCGCGCTGATCATGGCCTACAATCTCTGGATGACCGTCCGCGTCGGCGAAGCGGAAGTCCAGATGCCCGTCGCTCTTCAGCCGGCGGAATGAGGAGCTCAAGCAATGTCGTTCTGGACGCGTCACCAAGTCTTCGAAAAGAACTCGATCATCCTGATCGTCGGCATCCTGCTGGTGATCGCGATCGGCGGCCTCGTCGAGATCACCCCGCTGTTCTACCTCAAGAGCACGATCGAGGCGGTCGACGGCGTCAGGCCGTACACACCGCTGGAGCTCGCGGGCCGCAACGTCTACGTCCGCGAGGGCTGTTATCTCTGCCATTCGCAGATGATCCGGCCGCTGCGCGACGAGGTCGAGCGCTACGGCCACTTCTCGCTGGCCGCCGAGAGCATGTTCGACCACCCGTTCCAGTGGGGCTCGAAGCGCACCGGTCCGGACCTTGCCCGCGTCGGCGCCAAGTATTCCGACGACTGGCACGTCACCCATCTGACCAACCCGCGCGCGATCGTGCCGCAGTCGGTGATGCCGGGCTATCCGTTCCTCAGCGCAACCGAAGTGGATCCGGACACGATCGCCGACCACATGCGTACGCTCCGGACCGTCGGCGTGCCCTACACGGACGACCAGATCGCCAACGCGGGCGCCGATCTGAAGGCCCAGGCCGATCCGGACAATGCCGGCTCCGACGCCTTCAGCAAGCGCTACGCCAAGGCCGTCGTGCGCAACTTCGACGGCAAGACCGGTACGCCGACCGAGATGGACGCGCTGATCGCGTACCTGCAGATGCTCGGCACGCTGGTCGACTTCAAGATCTACAACGAGAAAGCCAATCTTCGCTGAGAAGGCATCAACGATGAAAGCCATCCTGACACTCGACAATCTCGCGTCCGGTCTCGTGACCACGATCTGGACGCCGGTGTTCGTCGCGATCTTTCTCGCGATCATCGCCTACGCATTTTGGCCCCGTAACAAGGCTGCGTTCGACGAAGCAGCACACCTGCCGTTGCGGGAGGAGTGAGAGACCATGACCGATCATAGCGAATTCGATTCTGTTTCCGGCAAGACGACGACCGGACATGAGTGGGACGGCATCAAGGAGCTCAACACGCCGCTGCCGCGCTGGTGGGTGATCAGCTTCTATCTCACCATCATCTGGTCGATCGGCTACTTGATCGTCTATCCGGCCTGGCCGCTGATTTCGAGCAATACGACCGGGCTGCTCGGCTACTCGACGCGCGCCAGCCTCGCAGTAGAGCTCGCCAATCTCGAGGCGCTCCGCGGTGAGAAGATGGCGGCGTTGGCGGCGGCGCCGCTCGCAGACATCGAGAAGGATCCGGCCCTGCTGGCGCTTGCGCGCGCCAAGGGCAAGACCGTGTTCGGCGACAATTGCGCGCCGTGCCACGGCTCCGGCGGTGCCGGCGCCAAGGGCTTCCCGAACCTGAACGACGACGACTGGCTGTGGGGCGGCACGCTCGACCAGATCATGCAGACCATCCAGTTCGGCGTACGCTCCGGTCATGCCAAGACGCACGAGGGCCAGATGCTCGCCTTCGGCAAGGACGGCGTGCTGAAGGGCGACGAGATCGTCACGGTCGCCAATTACGTGCGGTCGCTGTCGGGGCTGCCGACCCGGGCGGGCTACGACAAGGCCAAGGGCGAGAAGATCTTCGTCGAGAATTGCGTCGCCTGCCACGGTGATGGCGGCAAGGGCAACCTGGAGATGGGCGCGCCTGATCTGACCGACAAGATCTGGCTCTATGGCTCGGACGAGGCCGCCCTGATCGAGACCATCAGCCAGGGCCGCGCCGGCGTCATGCCGGCCTGGGAAGGGCGGCTCGATCCCGCCACCATCAAGGCGATGGCGGTCTACGTCCACTCGCTGGGCGGTGGAAAATAGCTGATCAGCAGCGAACGGGGGCGAACAAAAGTGCCCCCGTTTGAGCTGGATCAACTGAAGCAGCGACGTCGGGTCTAGGTTCAATCGCACCCCCTCGAGAAGTTTCAGGTGATGAACAAGACCGTGAACCCGAAAGACCTCACATCGGACGATGACGTCGGGCCCCTCTACGCAGCCCGGACGAAGGTCTATCCCCAGAGCGTCTCCGGCACGTTTCGCCGGATCAAATGGGGCCTGATGGCGTTCTGCCTCGGCGTTTACTACTTCCTGCCCTTCGTGCGCTGGAATCGCGGCCTCGGTGCGCCCAGCCAGGCGGTGCTGATCGACCTGCCCAACAGCCGCTTCTATTTCTTCTTCATCGAGCTGTGGCCGCAGGAGGTCTATTACTTCACCGGCCTCCTGATCATCGCCGCGGTGGCGCTGTTCCTGATGAACTCGGTCGGCGGCCGCATCTGGTGCGGCTATCTCTGTCCGCAGACGGTGTGGACCGACCTGTTCTATGCCGTCGAACGGCTGGTCGAGGGCGACCGCCGCGCGCGGATGAAGAAGGACGCCTCGTCCGACCCGATGAAGCTCGAGCGCATCTCCGAGATCGTGCTCAAGCATTCGATCTGGCTCTTGATCGCGTGGTGGACCGGTGGCGCCTGGGTGCTCTATTTCAACGATGCGCCGACCCTGGTGAAGGAGCTCGTCACCTTCCAGGGGCCGATGATCGCCTATGCCTGGATTGGCATCCTCACCGCGACGACCTATGTGCTCGCCGGCTACATGCGCGAGCAGGTCTGCACCTATATGTGCCCGTGGCCGCGCATCCAGGCGGCACTCACCGACGAATGGKCGCTCAACGTCACCTATCGCTATGACCGCGGCGAGAAGCGCACCTCGGTCAAGAAGGCCGCCGAGCTGCGTTCGCTCGGGCAGCCAGTCGGCGATTGCGTCGATTGCTACCAGTGCGTCGCGGTCTGTCCGACCGGCATCGACATCCGCAACGGGCCGCAGCTCGAATGCATCCAGTGCGGGCTCTGCATCGACGCCTGCGACAACGTGATGACCAAGATCGGCCGGCCGAAGCGGCTGATCGGCTACGACAACGACATCAACATCCAGCGCCGCCAGGAAGGCAAGGCGCCGGTCTATCGGATCGTCCGTCCCCGCACCATCGTCTATAGCGCGATCATCGCGGCCGTCGGCGGCATCATGCTCTATACGCTGGCGACGCRCAGCCTGCTCGACGTCAACGTGCTGCACGACCGCAATCCGGTCGCGGTCCGGCTCAGCGACGGCTCGATCCGGAACGCCTACACCGTCCGTCTCCTGAACAAGAGCGGCTACGACCGCGTCGTCGCGATCGACGCGAACGGTCCGGCCAACGCGACGATCCATGTCGTCGGTGTCGATTCGGTGACGCCGGACCGGCCGATGATCGTGATCCCCCGTGATTCCACCAGCGAGCTTCGGCTGCTCGTGACCGCGCCCGCGGACGGCAATCCGGAGAAGTCGATTCCGGTCCGCTTCCACGTCACCGATATCGGGCTCGGCGAGGTCGCTTCCGCCACCGACAATTTCGTCTCGCCGTGAGATCAGGAGACCGCCATGGCATCCGCACCCAGGCCGCTGACCGGAACCAAAGTCTTCCTGATGCTGGTCGCCTTTTTCGGCGTCGTGATCGGCGTCAACGTGACCATGATGAAGCTCGCGATCGCGACGCTGCCCGGCACCGACGTCGACAGCCCCTATGCCGCAGGCCTCACCTATGACCGGGAGATTTCGGCGGCGCAGGACCAGGCCGCGCGCAAATGGCAGGTCAACGCCCATATCGAGCGGCGTGCCGACGGCGGCGCCACGCTCCAGGTCGAGGCGCGCGATGCAAGCGGCCGGCCCGTGACCGGCCTCAAGTTCGGCGGCCGCCTGGAGCGGCCGACCGACAAGCGCGCCGACCTCGCGGTCGAGCTCGCCGAGGCCGGCATAGGCATCTATCGCGGCAATGCCGCTTCGGTCACGCCCGGTCAGTGGGATCTGGTGATCGAGGGCGAGGCGCGGGGGATGCGCGTCTTCCTGTCGCGCAACCGCGTCGTCCTGAACTGAAGGAATTCGGCATGCACGTCACGCGGGATTTCTCGCACTACGTCCGGACCGCCGGCGACGGCGTCCAGCACATCGATCTCGCGGTCGAGGGCGTTCACTGCGCCGGCTGCATGGCCAAGATCGAGCGCGGACTCTCCGCCATTCCCGACGTCACGCTGGCGCGTGTGAACCTCACCGACCGGCGCGTCGCGCTGGAATGGAAGGCGGGCACGCTCGATCCGGCCCGCTTCATCGATCGCCTCGATGAGCTCGGCTACAAGGCCTATCCTTACGAGACCGAGAGCGCGGAGGCGGCCGAGGTCGCGGAATCGCGCTTCCTGCTGCGCTGCCTCGGCGTTGCGGCCTTCGCCACCATGAACGTGATGATGCTGTCGATCCCGGTGTGGTCGGGCAACGTCTCGGACATGCTGCCGGAGCAGCGCGATTTCTTCCACTGGCTGTCGGCGCTGATCGCGCTGCCGGCGGCGGCCTATGCGGGCCAGCCGTTCTTCCGCTCGGCCTGGCGCGCGCTGTCGAACAAGACCACCAACATGGACGTGCCGATCTCGATCGGTGTGTGCCTTGCGCTCGGCATGTCCGTGGTCGAAACCATCCACCACGCCGAGCACGCCTATTTCGACGCCGCGATCATGCTGCTCACGTTTCTTTTGGTCGGCCGCTTCCTCGACCAGAACATGCGGCGGCGGACCCGCGCGGTCGCGGGCAATCTCGCCGCGCTGAAGGCGGAGACGGCGGCCAAGTTCGTCGGCCCTGACGAGATCTCGCAGGTGCCGGTGGCGGCAATTCATCCCGGCGACATCGTGCTGTTGCGGCCCGGCGAGCGCTGCGCGGTCGACGGCACCGTGATCGAGGGGCGTTCAGAGATCGATCAGAGCCTAATCACCGGCGAGACGCTCTATGTCACGGCGGGGCAGGGCACGCCTGTCTATGCTGGCTCCATGAACATCTCCGGCACGCTGCGGGTGCGGGTCTCGGCCGCGTCGGAGGCGACGCTGCTCGCCGAGATCACGCGGCTGCTCGACCACGCGCTCCAGGCCCGCTCGCGCTACATGCGGCTCGCCGACCGCGCCTCGCGGCTCTACGCGCCGGTGGTGCACGCGACCGCGCTCCTCACCATTCTCGGCTGGGTCATCGCCGGCGCTACATGGCATGATGCGATCGTCACCGGCGTTGCGGTCCTGATCATCACCTGTCCCTGTGCGCTCGGGCTTGCGATTCCGACGGTGCAGACCGTGGCCTCCGGCGCGATGTTCAAGGCGGGCGTGCTGCTCAATTCCGGCGATGCGATCGAGCGGCTGGCGGAAGCCGACCACGTCATCTTCGACAAGACCGGCACGCTGACGCTGCCCGATCTCGAAGTGATGAACGCGGCTGACATTCCCGCCGACATCTTCGAACTGGCCGGGCGGCTCGCGCTGTCGAGCCATCATCCGGTCGCCGCCGCGGTGGCACAGGCCGCCGGCGCCAGGTCGCCGATCGTCGGTGCGGTCGAGGAGGCCGGGCAGGGCGTGCGCGCAGTCGCCGACGGCATCGAGATCCGCCTTGGCCGTCCGTCCTTCTGCGGCGCCGAGGCGCTGGTCGGCGGCGCCACGCTCGATCCTGAAGCGTCGGTCGTGGCTTTCAGCAAGGGAGCCGAAAAATTCATCCTCTCGGTGCGTCAGGGCCTGCGTCCGGATGCCCAGGCCGTGATCGCGGCGCTGAAGGCGCGGGGCATCGGCATCGAGATCCTCTCCGGCGACCGCGAGCCGGCGGTGAAGGCCGCGGCCCACGCGCTCTCCATTCCCGAATGGCGCGCCGGCGTCACGCCGGCCGACAAGATCGCGCGGATCGAGGAATTGAAGCGGCGCGGTGCAAGAGTGCTGATGGTCGGCGACGGCATGAACGATGCGCCCTCGCTGGCGGCGGCCCATGTCTCGATGTCGCCGATCTCGGCCGCGCATCTCAGCCAGGCCACCGCCGATCTCGTCTTCCTCGGCCGGCCGCTGGCGCCCGTCGTCGCCGCGATCGATTCCGCGCGCAAGGCGCTGCACCTGATGCGGGAGAACCTCTGGCTTGCCATCGGCTATAACGTCCTCGCGGTGCCGGTCGCAATCAGCGGCGTCGTGACGCCCCTGATTGCCGCCGCCGCCATGAGCGGATCGTCGATCCTGGTCATGCTGAATTCGCTGCGCGCACGCAGCGCCTCGCGGGAGATCATGTGATGGAAATCCTGGTCATCCTGGTTCCGCTGGCRCTGATGTTGGGAGGCGCCGGCCTCGTCGCCTTCCTCTGGTCGCTCAGAAGCGGCCAGTACGACGATCTCGACGGCGCCGCCTGGCGCGCGATCGCCGACGACGAACCGCCGCAGGAAGCCCCGGTCAAGCGCTAGCGCTTGAGGGCGAATGTGAGCAAGGCTGCGGCCGCGAGGGCCACGCCGACACCGGCGACGCAGGCGTGCCAGCCGAAGCTGTCGAACAGCCGCCCGAGCACGGCCGTGCCGACGAGCCCGCCAAAGAAGTAACAGGCAAGATAGGTCCCGCTGGCGACGCCGCGGTTGTCGGTGGCGGCTTGCCCGACGAAACCGGTCGCGGCCGCCTGCGCGAAGAATGTGCCGACACCAACCAGGACCATGCCGGTGAGCACTTCGCCCAGATGCGGCGCCAGCATCAGCGGCAGGCCCAGTCCGGCCACAGCGAGCGAGCCCCATATCGTCGGCCGCGTCCCGAGCCGCGATGCCACCCTGCCGGCGAGCAACGTCGTGACGACCGACGGCAGGAAGACGAAATAGACGAGGCCCAGATCCATCATGCCGAGCGACAGCGGCGGTCGGACCAGCACGAAATTGACGAATGTGAACGTGCCGATGAAGGCGAATAGGATGCAGAAGCCGATGCCGTAGGCGGCGCGCAGCCGCGGATTGCGCCAATGCGCGATCATGGCGACAAGCGGTGGGCCCGCCGGCGTCATGGCGTGCATCGGCTGCGCGCGTCGGATGGTGAAATAGACCAGCGCCGCGCCGGCGAGGTTGAGCGTCGCGAAGAAATAGAAGTTCCAGGCGAGGCCAAGGCCGTCGGCGACCGCCGCCGAGATCAGCCGGCCGACAAGGTTGCTGGCGACATTGCCGGTGATGTACGCGGCAAACGCGCCGCCGGCGTCCATCGCGCTGCATTGCTCGCCGAGATAGGCGAGGGTGAGCGCGAAGGCGGATGCCATGCACAGGCCCTGCGCGATCCGCAAGGCGGTGAAGACCGCAAGATTGGGCGCGATCGCCAGCAGCCCCGTGGGGACCGCCAGCAGTGTGAGGCTGAGCAGAATGCCGGTCCGCCGGTTGATGCGCGGGCTGAAGAAGCCGACGACGAGGCTAGCCGTCGCCATGCCGAAGGTGCTGGCGTTGACGGCAAAGCCCATCGCTGMCGGCGTGACGCCGTAATGGCGCGTCAGCGATGGCAGGATCGCCTGCGTCGCGAAGAGATCGACGACGGTCAGGAAGGCGGTGAGGCCGATGACGAGCGAACGAAGCGCAAGGCCCGGGGAATGCTCATCCGTCATCATCGCGGTCGGTTTGATCGACGCGGAAAGATCGGTCATGGCTCGGCTCTCCGTTGATCTGTCATTCCGGGCTGGTGCGCAAGCACCAGACCCGGAATCTCGAGATTCCGGGTTCGCTTCGCGCCCCGGAACGACGGCCTGTTCAAGCGCCCGTTACATGTGATGATCGTTGGGGTCCCTGCGGACGTCGCCGACATAGAGAACGACCGTCTCCTTGCCGAGGTTCTTCCACCAATGCGAGGTGCCTGATACCTCGGGGCGGATGTCGCCGGCCTTGTGCACGATCGGATCGACGCAGTTGGAGGCGTATTCGACGATCTCGCCCTGCTGCACGAAGATCAGAGCAGGGCGATCGTCGTGGCTGTGCCAGGGCACGATGCCGCCGGGCTCGATGGTGAGCTTGCGGAAGCGCAGCTCGCGACCCTCGATATGCGCCGGCTGCTTGCCGAGATCGATGGCGCCGAGCGTGACGTCGGTGACACCGACCGGCTTGTAATCGACCATCTGACGCGCATTGGGCTTCATCTTCTCGGCGGGGCATTCGCCCGCGAGGGCCGGCTGTGCTGCAAAGGGCAGCATGCCGAGAACGGCAAGGCCGGGCCAGACCAGGCGCGACAATATGTGATGCCTAGACATGGGGAAGTCTCCTCTGTTGGCCGCAACCTCGCTGGTCGCCGGCTATGGCAGGAGCTTCGTCGAGAGCGAGCCCGTCCTGAAATGCCGTTTCGCTTTCGGTGCGATAGCCCCGCGCTATGTCGATGCGCGGCGGCTATCGAACCGATTGGGCAACGGCATTTCCGCTTTCGGGATATCCGGCGTCCGATGGTGGGGCGCCCGATTGGCGACAGCCGCCCCTTGCGGGCGGCCGGACCAGGAACCTAATATTCGTCCTTCGAACGCCGGAGCGGAAGATGACGTCTCTCTCACCAGCAGATGCCGAGCAGCTCAAGCTTGCCTTCCAGCGCTGCCGCGAGATGGAGGGAACGCTGAACGAGCAGCTCCTCGCGTATGCCGACGCAAGCCGCCAGGTGTTTCCGGCCTATGGCGAGGCGGTCGATCGCCTGGTGGCGCGATTGAACGGGAACGGCGGCGGGGAGAACGCGCCGCGTCCGGGCGATGTGATGCCGCCATTCATGCTGCCTGACGAGGGCGGGCGTCTCGTGACGCTGCCCGCGCTGCTGGCGCAAGGCCCCGTCGTGGTGATGTTCTTCCGCGGCCACTGGTGTCCCTATTGCCGGCTCAATGTCCGCGCCGTGGTCCAGGCGCAGGACCGCGTCGAGGCGATGGGTGCGCAGATCGTTGCGATCATGCCGGAGACGCAGGAATACACTAGCCAGCTCAAGGCTGATTCCGGTGCGCCATTTCGGATCCTGACCGATCTCGACAATGGCTATGCGCTGTCGCTCAATCTCGCGATCTGGCTCGGCGCCGAGATCCAGAGACTGTTGTCCTATCAGGACATGGCGAAATTCCACGGCAATGACGGCTGGATGCTGCCGATCCCGGCGGTGTTCGTGGTCGGCCGCGACGGCATCGTCAAGGCCCGCTTCGTCGATCCCGATTTCCGCAAGCGCATGGAGATCGACGATCTGCTCGAAGCGTTGGAGCGCGCAAGCCGGGAGAAGTGAGGCTGCGCACTTTCGTCCTCCTCCCCTTGCGGGAGAAGGTGGCGCGCGTAGCGCGCCGGATGAGGGGTTTGCTTCCGCGCACTCAGTGCAAGCGAGTCACGAGCGGGGAAGAGCAGCGATCGTTCTCGGCAGCTACCCCGCAATCGCCCGCCAGTCCGCACCGCGCAGCATGCGCATCACGGAATTGGCCACCGCCGTGCGCTGGCGGCCGGCGACGCCATAGAGGCTGACGGTGCGGCGGGCATCGAGGCCGGCAACCGCAGCGCGTTTCAGGCTGTCCGGCACGGGCGAGGTGTGGGGCATCATGGCGATGCCGATATCGGCCTCCACCAGCTCGATCAGGTCGCGTTCGCTCGAAATCTCGTGGCCGTGATCGACATCGATGCCGTGCTCGCGCAGGCTCGCTGCGATGCGCTTGGAATGCTCGCAATAGCTGCGGCCGAGCAATTGTTCCGCGCGCAGGTCGTCCGGCTCGATCGTGTCGTGCTCGGCAAGCCGGTGCCCCCTGCTGACGATGAGATCGAACGCCTCGGTGAACAGCGGCCAGACGTCGAGACGATCCCAGGCCTCGTCGATCTCGGCGGCGATGCCGAGCTCGGCCTCGCCCTTCTTCAGGAATTCACCGACCTCGCGGCTCGTCCCGCGCAGGAAGCGGAATTCGAGCCGGTTGAACTGCCGCCTGATCTCGTTGAGGTGGGGGATAAGCAACGCCAGGTCGACCGAATGCGTCAGCGCAACGCGGAGCGCGCCGACCTCACCACTTTTGAACGAGGAGGCGAGCGAGCGCGCACCGGCGGCGGCGTCATAGCACTGCTTCAGCAGCGGATGCATGCGCTGGCCGAGCTCGGTCAGTTGCGCCGCCGGCCGTTCGCGGCGGAACAGGTCGCCGCCGAGCTCGGCCTCGAGCTGCTTGATCGCGCGTGTCAGCGAGGGCTGCGTCACGTTGCATTCCTCGGCGGCGCGCGTGAAATTCAAGAGCTGCGCCACCGCGAGGAAATAGCGGACCTGGTGCATTTCCATGGATGGGCTCCCGGCAGGATCGGCCGGAAATCTAACCGATCGGGACAGGGAATGATATCCTGGCCGCGATAGCGCGTGCGTATGGTTTCGGAAGCCAATCGGCATTTCCAAAAGACCCGACAATCGCGGAAAATGGCAAGACGTAACAATAGCCTTACGCCTGACGAATGATAACCATAGGCTCGACAGGAGCGAGACATGAACCGCATGCAGGACAACGGGCAACGAAAGAGCATGGACCTGCCGGGTCAGGTCGTCCTCGTGCTGCAGGGCGGCGGGGCGCTTGGCTCCTACCAGGCCGGCGTCTACCAGGCGCTGCACGAGGCCGGCATCGAGCCGGACTGGATCATCGGCACCTCGATCGGCGCCATCAATGCGAGCCTGATCGCGGGCAACGCGCCGGAGCACCGGCTCGCGCGCCTGAGGGAGTTCTGGAAGCGGATGGAGCAGAACCCGGTCTGGAACTGGCGCACTGCGTTTCCCGACTTCAACGAGAAGCTCGCCTATTGGTCGACCGTGACCCACGGCATTCCCGGCTTCTTCCGGCCCAATGCGCTGGCGCATGCCGGGGATTCCTATCCGCTGGGCGCCGATCACGCCGGTTTCTATTCGACCGCGCCGCTGGAGAAGACGCTGAGCGAGCTGGTCGATTTCGACCTCGCCAATCGCTGCGCGCCGCGCCTGACGGTCGGTGCGGCCCATGTCGGCACCAGCGAAATGCGCTATTTCGACAGCCGCGACGGCGAGCTGACGGTGAAACATGTCATGGCCTCGGGCGCATTGCCGCCAGCCTTTCCGGCGGTGCGCATCGACGGCGAGCTCTATTGGGACGGCGGCATCCTGTCGAACACGCCGACGGAGGCCGTATTCGACGACAATCCACGCAGGGATTCGCTGATCTTCTCCGTGCATCTGTGGAATCCCGTCGGCGCCGAGCCGACCACGATGGCGGAGGTCTTGAACCGCCATAAGGACGTGCAGTACTCCAGCCGCATCGCGAGCCAGATCGTGCGACAGCAACAGGCCCATCGCCTGCGTCACGTCATCAACCAGCTCGCCGCGCGTCTGCCCGAGAGCGAGCGCAGCGATCCCGCGGTGAGGGAGCTGATGAGCTACGGCTGTCCGACCCGCATGCACGTCGTGCGGCTGCTGGCGCCGCAGCTCGACCGCGAGACCCATACCAAGGACATCGACTTCAGCCCGTCAGGCATTACGCGGCGCTGGCATGCGGGCTACGCCCACACGAAGTCCGTGCTCGCACGAAAGCCGTGGATCGGCGAATTCGATCCGCTCGCCGGCGTGGTGCTGCACGAGCATATCGACGAGATGCCGATTGCGGCGGAGTAGGCCGCATCCGTCGTTTGTTTCGGGTCGTGACGATGTTGCGGGCGCGCGGTCTGGGCTATTGTCGCGGCGTCTTCGTCGCGAGGCTCGCAATTGGTCGTTGAGAACGATTTGGAAGCTGCCCTCGATCAGGTCCGGGCTGACGCCGCGGGGCCGGTCCCGGGCGTGTTCGGTCCGGCCTCGGTGACCTGGCGGATCGACCGGGAGGCCGTCATCTTCCTCGGCGCCGGCCGTGCGCTGCTGCTGCAACTGGCGCATCCCTGGGTCGCTGCCGCCATCGCGGAGCATTCGCGGACCCTTGCCGATCCGATCGGCCGCTTCCATCGTACCTTCGACATCGTCTTTGCCATGGTGTTCGGCTCGCTCGATCGGGCGATGCTGTCGTCCCGGCAGCTGCACCGGCGCCATACCATGATCGTCGGAGAGATGCCCGAGGCCGTCGGTCCGTTCGCGGCCGGCTCGCGCTACTGCGCCAACGACATCCCGTCGCTGCGCTGGGTTCATGCCACGCTGGTCGAGACCGCGCTGATGGCGCACGACCTGGTCCTGCCGCCGCTCGCGGCCGAGGAGCGCGAGCGCTACTGGAACGAGAGCCGCACCTTCGGCGCCCTGTTCGGATTGACCGGGGATGATTTGCCGGCGGATTGGTCCGGCTTCGCCGCTTACACCGCGGCGATGGCGGGGTCGGAGACGTTGACTGTCAGCCCGGCCGCGCGCGAGATCGCGACACAAATCTTCAACGGCGCGCGTCCGTGGTTGCGTCCGCCGCGATGGTATCGTGCGCTCACGGCAAGCCTGCTGCCGGAGCGCTTGCGCGCAGGCTTCGGGTTCGAACTGGACGAGCGCGATATCAGATCCGCCGACAATGCGATGAAATGGATCAGGCGCGTCTATCCGAGATTGCCGGACAGGCTGCGCTATGTCGGTCCCTACCAGGAAGYGCAGGCGCGGCTGCGAGGAGAGTTGCAGCCGGACTGGATAACCCGCTGCCTCAACCGTGCCTGGATCGGACGGCCGCAGATGGACACGCGCCGCTAAGAAGCGCTCCCGGCGTGTCCCGGACAAGCTGCAACGCGTGAGCATTGCGGCGCAGAGCCGGGACCCAGAGGCCACGGACTCCTGTGCGACATGGGCCCCGGCTCTGCAGCGCATCGCTGAAGAAGCGCTGCGCTGCGTCCGGGGCACGTGAGAAGAGTGAGGCACGCGCTCTCCCCGCAGCGTCATTGCGAGCGCAGCGAAGCAATCCAGACTGTCTCCGCGGAAAGATTCTGGATTGCTTCGCTGCGCTCGCAATGACGGAGTACGTGGAAGCGCCGTCGCTTTCTCACACCGCCGCCAGCTTCCGGTACAGCGCGCTGTAGCAGCTGGCCGAGATGCTCCAGGAGAACGATCGTCCCATGGCGCTGCGGCGCATGGAATCGAGCTGGTCCTGGGCCATGAAGGTCGAGAACGCCCGGCGGACGCCGCCGAGAAGGGACTCGTGCGAGGGTTTTGAGAACAGGAAGCCGGTCTCGCCGTCGGTGATGGTCTCGGCCAAGCCGCCGGTCTGGTGTCCGATCGGCAGCGATCCGAAGCGCTGGGCGTACATCTGGCTGAGCCCGCAAGGCTCGAACCGCGACGGCATCAAGGTAAAGTCGCTGCCGGCGAAGATGCGCCGGGCCTGGGCGTCGTTGAAGCCGATCGCGACCCCGATCGCGTCGGGGCGGCGGCGATGCGCGTCGATCAGCGCCTGCTCGAGCGCCGGCTCGCCGGAGCCGGTGACCACGATCTGCCCGCCGGCATCGATGATCTCGTCGGCCGCCGACAGCACGAGGTCGATGCCCTTCTGGTGCACGAGGCGCGCGACGATGCCGAACATCGGGCCGCGCGACACCGCGAGCCCGAACTGCTTGCGCACATAGTCCGCATTGGCCTTCTTGCCGATCCAGTCGCCGGCGCCGAATTGCTGGGCGAGCTGGGCGCAGGAGCGCGGGTCCCAGCTCTCGTCGATCCCGTTCAGGATGCCGGTGAGCTCGGCGGCGTCGGAGCGCAGCCGCAACAGGCCTTCCAGGCCGCAGCCGAATTCGGAGGTGGTGATCTCCCGCGCATAGGTGCCGCTGACGGTGGTGAGGTGCGAGGCGTAGACCAGTCCGGCCTTGAGGAAGGAGACCTTGTCGTAGAACTCGACGCCGTCGATATGGAAGGAGCTTTCCGGTGCGCCGATCCGCCGCAGCGAGTCCTTCGGGAAGAGTCCCTGATAGGCGAGGTTATGGATGGTCAGGATCGACGGCAGCTTGCTGCCGCGCCAGGCGAGATAAGCCGGCACCAGCGAGGCCTGCCAGTCGTTGGCATGGATCAGGTCTGCTGCCCAATTCTTGTCCAGATTGCCCGCGGCCAGCTCAGCCGCAGCCGAGGCAAAACGCGCGAAGCGGATGTCGTTGTCGGGCCAGTCGCGCCCGGCTTCATCGCCATAGGGGTTRCCGGGACGATCGTAGAGTTGGGAGCACAGCAGCACATAGACCGGCAGACCGTCCTTGGTTGCGGCCCGGCCAAGCGAGCAGGCCGGCATCTCCGCGAACGGCGGACAGCGGCCAACGATCTGAATGTGCGTGAGTTGCTCGATGATGTCGCGATAGCCGGGCAGCATGATCCGGATATCGGCGAAGGGACGAAGGGCTCTCGGAAGCGCAGCAGAAACGGCACCGAGTCCGCCGACGCGGACGAAATCGTCCATCTCTGTCGTGACAAACAAGACCCTCAAGAACAGTCACCCCCTGCCCGAGCCCGTTTGCTGCTATGCAAGAACGGGTCCAGTTGCCCCGCAATTCCAAAGCCCGCCCACAACGCGCGTCCGTTCGGTAAAGACTTTCCTACTCAGCCGCCCCCATCTAGGGTCGGCCAATCAACAACAGAGAACATCGAACGTTCCTGGGGACTCCAAGGATACAGCAAGCATGCAACTAGCAGATAAGCATGAGGGGACGACGACAAAGGCCTTTGCAGGTCTGCGGGTGCTGGATTTTTCGACCACCATTGCCGGTCCCCACTGCGCGCGGATGCTTGCCGACATGGGCGCCGAGGTCATCAAGATCGAGACCGATGGCGGCGAGACGATGCGGACCCGGCCGCCGCTGCGCAAGGGGTGCAGCACCGTGTTCGGCCAGCTCAATGTCGGCAAGAAGAGCGTCGTGCTCGACCTGAAGTCCGAGGACGGCAAGGAGGCGGTCCGCCGGCTGGTCGCGACATCAGACATCCTGGTCGAGAATTTTCGGCCGGGCGTGATGCGCCGGCTGCGGCTGGACTACGACAGCCTGCGTCCGGTCAACCCGAAGCTGATCTACTGCTCGATCTCGGGCTACGGCCAGACCGGGCCCTCGGCGGAGCTGCCGGCCTATGCGCCGGTGATCCATGCCGCCTCCGGCTACGACATGGCGCATCTCGCCTACCAGCCCGGCCGCAACCGTCCCGACTATTGCGGCATCTATCATGCCGACGTCGTCACCGGCACCTACGGTTTTGGCGCGATAGCCTCCGCCCTGTATCAGCGCACCGTGACCGGGTTCGGCCAGCACATCGACGTCTCCATGCTGGAGTCGATGCTGACGCTGACGGTGGTCGAGTTGCAGAGCTCGCAATTCGCGGTGAAGCCGCCGCCGCGCCCGATGTTCGGGCCGACCGAGACGGCGAACGGCTATGTCATGATCACCGTCGCAAGCGAGAAGACGTTTCAGGGATTGATGGGCGTGATCGGCCGCCCCGACTGGATCTCCGACCCGCGCTTCGCGGCCTACGCTGCGCGCCGCGAGAACTGGGCCGACTTGATGGACGGCGTCGAGGCCTGGTCGCGGCAGCTCGCGACCGACGCATGCCTCGTCGCACTCGGCGCGGCCGGTGTGCCGGCCTCCGCCTACCGCACCGTGACCGAGGCGCTGGCCGATCCGCAGCTCGCGCATCGCCAGGCGCTCTCCGAGGTGACGGACGCGGGCGGCTCGTTCCAGGTCCTCAATCTGCCGTTCCGGATGACCGGTGCCGACACCACGCCGGGCCAGACGATGGCCGTGCTCGGCGAGCACACGCGCGAATTGCGCGATGAGGTCGGCCTCGCCGACGGCGCGCCAATTCCGTCAGGCAAAACGGCCGTGCAAGGCTGACGGACGCCTCGTGCGGCAAGCAATGCGGCTTTGCGCGCGGTCGGCTTGCCACCCTCCGCGGGCGTCAACTACACAGGTCCAGGTTTGTCTGGTCCCGCCGCCCGTGGCATGGTGATGCGACAAGAAAAGTATCCGGGAGGACGTCGATGAAGAGTTTCAAGGTCGCCGATTTCAAGGCGCCGCTGAAGGAGTTCGACGAGGCCACGCCGCAGCCCACGGGCACGCAGGTGCTGATCAAGGTGAAGGCGGCCGGCGTCTGCCACAGCGATCTCCACATCTGGGAAGGCGGCTACGATCTCGGCCACGGCCGCAAGCCGCTCTCGCTGAAGGACCGCGGCATCAACCTGCCGCTGACCATGGGCCATGAGACGGTCGGCGAGATCCTTGCCTTCGGCCCGGACGTGAAGCCGACCGACCAGGGCGATCTCAAGCTCGGCGATGCCGGCCTGGTCTATCCCTGGATCGGCTGCGGCAAATGCGCGACCTGTCTTGGCGGCGATGAGAACATGTGCCTGACGCCGCGCTCGCTCGGCGTCTATTGCGACGGCGGCTATGCCGACCACATGCTGGTGCCGCATCCGCGCTATCTGCTCAATCTCAGGGGGCTCGATCCCGCGACGACCGCGCCCTATGCCTGCTCGGGCGTCACCACCTACAGCGCGCTGAAGAAGGTCGAGCAGCATTTCGACACGCCGATCGTGATGTTCGGCGCCGGCGGCCTCGGGCTGATGGCGCTGTCGCTGTTGAAGGCGATGGGCGGCAAGGGCGCGATCATGGTCGATATCGATGCGAAGAAGCGCGAGGCGGCGGAAAAGGCCGGCGCGCTCGCCACCGTCGATCCCAAGGCGCCGGATGCGCTCGAGCAACTCGCCAGGAAGGCGGGCGGGCCGATCCGCGCCGTGATCGATCTGGTCGGCAACGCCGCCACCACGCAGCTCGGCTTCGACTGCCTGACCAAGGGCGGCAAGCTCGTCCTCGTCGGCCTGTTCGGCGGCGGCGCGACCTGGGCGCTGCCGCTGATCCCGATCAAGGCGGTGACGATCCAGGGCAGCTATGTCGGCAATCTGCGCGAGACGCAGGAGCTGCTCGACCTCGTGCGGGCCAAGAAGGTCCCGCCGATCCCGGTGACCGCAGTGCCGCTGAGCCAAGCCAACGACGCGCTGGTGCAATTGCAGCAGGGCGCGGTGGTCGGGCGGACAGTGCTGACGCCGTAAGCTTCGGTCTCTCCTCCGTCATTCCGGGTTCGCCTTACGGCGCCCCGGAATGACATGCCAAACTCTCAGGAAACCCCATGTCCGCAAACAACGCCTTCCATATTGCCGTGCTCGCCGGTGACGGCATCGGTCCCGAGGTCATGGCGCCGGCGCTGGAAGTGCTGCGCAGGATCGAGGCGAAGTCGGACTTGCGGTTCCGCTTCACCGAGGCGCCGGCCGGGGCCACCAACTATCTCGCCACCGGCAAGTCGATGCCGGATACCACCATCAAATTGTGCGAGGAGGCGGATGCGATCCTGCTCGGGGCTTGCGGGCTGCCGTCGGTGCGCTATCCCGACAACACCGAGATCGCGCCGCAGATCGAGCTGCGCTTCATCTTCGATCTCTATGCCGGCGTGCGCCCGGCGCGGCTGATCCCGGGCGTGCCGAGCCCGATCGTCGGTGCCGACCAGCGCGGCATCGATCTCGTCGTGATCCGCGAGTCGACCGAAGGCCTGTTCGCCTCGATGGGCAAGGGTGTCGTCACCCACGATGACGCGCGCGAGACCATGGTGATCACCCGCAAGACCTCCGAGCGCCTGTTCGAGTTCTCGTTTCGCCTCGCCGAACGGCGCAAGGCGCGCGGCAAGCCGGGGATGCTGACCTGCGTCGACAAGGCGAACGTGTTCAAGGCCTTTGCGTTCTTCCGCGGCATTTTTGACGAGATCGAGAAGAAGCATCCGAACGTGAAGACCGATCGTCTCTATGTCGATGCCTGCTCGGCGATGCTGGTGAAGCGGCCCTGGGATTTCGACGTGATGGTGATGGAGAACATGTTCGGCGACATCGTCTCCGATATCACCGCGAGCCTGATCGGGGGCCTCGGCATGGCGCCGTCGGCCGACATCGGCGACAAATACGCCGTGTTCCAGCCCTGCCACGGCACCGCGCCCGACATCATGGGGCAGGGCAAGGCCAATCCGACCGGCATGATCCTGTCGGCCGCGATGATGCTGGACTGGCTCGCCGACAAGCACGGCGTCGAGGGCGCCGCCGAGGCCGGCGAGAAGATCGAGCGCGCGGTGGATCAGGTCTATGCCGGCGGCATCAAGCCGATGGAGTTCGGCGGCAGCAACGGCACGGCGGATATTACCAAAGCGGTGATCGCGGCGCTGTAGTGGATTGCCTCGCCTCTCCCCGCTTGCGGGAGAGGCCGGAATTCGCGCGAAGCGCGGATTCCGGGTGAGGGGGAGCCTCCGCGAATCCATCTGTCACTATTTTTGCGGAAGCAGCCCCTCATCCCACCCCTCTCCCCGTAAGAACGGGGCGAGGGAGCGCACCATCGCGTGGCTCGCGAGGGCTTGGAAGACCACGAGCAAGCCGGTCCCGGAACGCTATCAACGCCTCCGGACAGGGTTTATTGGCGCTGTATCGGGCCAACTTGCCAACATATCCGGAATTTCCGGACCTTTTGGGCCGCAATCAGGTACATTCGGCAAGGGGCAGCTTTTGATCAACGGCCGCGAAGGCTGGCAACTACGATCGGAGCTGGCATGTCGAGAGGATTGAACTCTGCGTCAATCAACGAAAGCGTCCTGACGCAGCGCTTGAGCGAGCTTGAGTCTGCGCGAAACTGGCCGCCGCCTGTGCTCCAGGGCCTCGAGCGCTTCATTCGCACCGGCGACGACTACGATCTCTTTCGCATCAACCCTATCAATTACGCGACCGTCAACGGGCTGAGCGAAGCCGATGGAATCGACCTGTTTGTGCACGCCGCCAAGGTCGGCCTGTTCGAGATGCAGTGGCTGCTGATCTGCGCCTATTGCCCGCAGGTCGCAGGCAGCTTTCGCGAACTGGACCAGGTCCATCCACGCTTCCAGTGCGAGTTCTGCAATGCACTGAACGACGTGGCGTTGGACGACTATATCCAGGTTGCCTTTACAGTCTCGGATGCCGTCCGCGACATCGCGTTCCGCCATCCCGAGCAGCTGTCCGTGCAGGACTACTATCTGCGCTACAATTTCTCCCGGGATTTCAGGCCTCCACATGGAATGACGCACGAACAACTCGTCGCGGCGCTCTCACGCGGATTTTCCGATATCGAGGCCGGGCAACGCAGCAGCTTCGAGTTTGACGTGACCGCCGGCCGTTTCGAGGTGCTTGACCTCTGCCATAAGATGCTCCTGATCTTCTTCGCCAACGGTGAGCCGGCGGGACCCCAGGGAACGCAGATTCAACTTGAATCGGGTCGGTTCGTGGTCCCGGACCGATCGATTGGGGCGAGAGACATGATGCTGGGCGATGGACGCTTTGCGTTTCGACGGACGACCGATATCAGCCCGGGCAAGCATACCATCATGATCGAGAACCACACGAGCGAGCGCGGCCGCTTCTGGTTCCTCCAGTATCCTCCCCAGTTCCAGCCTCATCTGGTCGAGTACGAGCCCTTTCTGTCTGGCAAGCGGTTGCTGCTCACCCCGTGCTTCGGCGAACTCTACAAGACGCAGTTGGTGGATGAGCGCGAGAGCCTCGCCGTCTCCGACATGACTTACCTGTTTACGGACCTGAAAGATTCGACGCCGCTGTATGAAAGCGTCGGCGACGTGAATGCCTATTTTCTCGTTCGCCAGCACTTCGACATCTTGAACAAGATCATTCGAGAACGATCCGGCACCATCGTCAAGACGATCGGCGATGCAGTCATGGCCGGATTTGAGCGCCCACAGGACGCCGTCCGTGCCTCCGTCGAGATGATCGAGGAACTGTTGCACTTCAACCAAACCGCTTCACGGCCGCTGGGCCTCAAGGTCGGTGTGCACAGAGGCAGAGCGGTTGCCGTACGGCTCAACGACCGGATCGATTATTTCGGGCAGGACGTGAATATTGCTGCACGCGTGCAGGGCCTGGCCCACGTCAACGAAGTGTGCCTGACCGAAGCTGTCATGGAAGCCCCAGGTGTCGGCGACATCGTCAAAGGACGCCCGGCCTCGCGCGACTACGAGAACTTGAAGGGCATCGGCCAGAAGATGGAAATTCATCGGATTGGAATTGCTCCGGCACGGAGGTGAGCACCCGCTGATGCAGCGCAAGGAGCCGCTGCTTCGCAGCGCAATATCGGCGGGGCCGCCGTAGTTGTACGGGCCGGGAGGTTAGGCCCCAGCCGTTGCGCCTCATCAATCTTTGGCGTCTACTTCACATTGTACTTCATGAGTATTCAGAAGCCTCCATGAGCATCAAAGCCATCATGGCGACGATTCTCCAGAACCAACTGACATCGCGCGGTGTGCATTCGCTGACGCCGTCCGACTACGAAGAGATCGTCGAAGAGTTGATCGAACAGCTCAAAGCGCTGGAGCTTCGCTTGGCCGGGCCAGAAATATCTGGCAAGCACGAGACGTAGCAGCAAGCGGAAAGGTGGAAGGCCGCGTCGTTTAGCGATCAGTTGGGGCCGTCGTGATGCGCCTGCAAAACCTGCCTTTTGATGATTGGCTCGAACACTCATTCGGACGCGAAGTTCGCTTTCAGCAAGCACCTTGGTATTTCGATCCGGCCCATGATTGGTGGGATCCGGCCCCGATGGAAGCGGTGTCTTATCTCACTCGACTGTTTGAAGACCCGGAGCCGGCGTTACAGGGATTTGCCGATAGCCAAGTTGCGCAGGGCTTAACCTACCTCGTGAATACGAGCGCTAGCGGCGATAGCAGATGGCTCTGTTCAATTG
>NZ_JBFULT010000039.1:0-26556 GCF_054049755.1 Bradyrhizobium sp. P5_C11_2 | reverse complement strand
TTGCAGCGGTCGGCCGGAACGCTTCACACAAATCACGTCACTCAATGCGACCGGACTCAAATCACTTGAAAGACCGGCCTGCCGGTTCGAAAAATGCGAGCCGGCGCATGCAACCTCTGGCATCTTATGACCGAGCTCGTCGCGTCGTCAACGTGAACGCGCAAGCGCAGGCGCGCACAATCGCGGTTCCGGGCGACGGAACCGATTGAAAGATTTATGACAATTGGAAATGCGCGAACGACTGACAATCGCTGTCGGCAGCTCGTTTCGGCCTTCGCGCCRCATCTGAAGCCGGACGAAAGCGCCAACGATCCGCGCTACTTGCCCTTCCAGTTCGGCGTGCGCTTGTTGAGGAAGGCGTCCATGCCCTCGCGGAAATCTTCGCTCATATAGGCTTTCAGGATCAGGTCCTCGCCCTCTTCGCGCGACAGCGTGCGGCGGATCCGGCGCACCGCTTCCTTGGTGGCTTCGAGCGTGAGCGGCGCGTGGCTCGCGACGAGCTTTGCGGTCTCATCCGCGCGACGCTGCAGCGTCTCGACGTCGGGCACGATTTCGTTGAGCAGGCCGAGCGCCAGAGCCTCCGGCGCCTCGACCAGGCGCGCCTTGAAGATCAGATCCTTGGTGCGGGCAGGTCCCACCAGCGAGACGACGCGGCTGATGTTCGACATCGACAGGCAGTTGCCGAGCGTGCGCGCGATCGGAAAACCGATGCGCGTGGTTTCGGTGCCGATGCGCAAGTCGCAGCAGGCCGCAATCCCGGCGCCGCCGCCGGTGCAGGCACCGGCGATCGCCGCGATCACGGGCACGCGGCATTGCTCCAGCGTGCCGAGCACGCGGTCGATCCGCGCCTCGTAGTCGAGCGCATCCTGCGCGGTCTTGAACGCACGGAATTGAGAGATGTCGGTGCCGGACGCGAACGCCTTGTCGCCGGCCCCTGTCAGGATCAGCGCCTTGATCGAGCGGTCGGCGTTGATCTCCTGGCAGATCTCCGCCATGCGCTCATACATGGCGAAGGTCAGTGCGTTGCGCGCCTGCGGGCGGTTGAAGGTGATCCGCGCGATGCCGTCCTGGACGGAGTAGAGCAGGTCTTCGTTGGTCGTCGTCGGTGCGTTCATCGCGCGCTCACTTCACAGTTGTTGATTTCAGGCGACCTGCGCCTTGGCCATCGGCACCACGTCGCGTCCCTTCAGGACGTCCATGGCCGCCAACACGCCGCCGCTTCGATGCGGGACCTTTGCAAGATCCAGGCCCATCTCGACGCCGGCGAGCGTGCCCATCAGCATCAGATCGTTGAAATGGCCGATATGGCCGATGCGGAACACCTTGCCCTTGACCTTGTTCAGGCCGGTGCCGAGCGACATGTCGAAATTCTCGAGCACCACCTTGCGGAAGGCGTCGGCGTCATGGCCCTCGGGCACGCGCACGCCGGTCAGCGCAGGCGAATGCGCGGCAGGATCGGCGCACTGCGTCTCCAGGCCCCAGACCTTGATCGCGGCGCGCGTCGCCGCGCTGTGGCGCTTGTGGCGGGTCCACACGTTCTCCAGCCCCTCCTCCTCCAGCATCTTCACCGCCTCGCGCAGGCCGTAGAGCAGGTTGGTGGCGGGCGTATAGGGGAAGGTGCCGAGCTTGTTGAAGGAGATGACCTCCTGCCAGTCCCAATAGGAGCGCATGCCGGGATTGGCCTTGGCCACCGCGAGCGCCTTGTCCGAGACGGCGTTGAAGCCGAGACCGGGCGGCAGCATCAGGCCCTTCTGCGAGCCCGCGACCGAGACATCGATGCCCCAGGCATCGTGCTCGTATTCCATCGAGCCGAGGCCGGAGATGGTGTCGACCATCAGCAGCGCCGGATGCTTGACGCGGTCGAGCAGCTTGCGCACGTCGAGCGGCGGCGTGACGCAGCCGGTCGAGGTCTCGTTGTGCACGACGCAGACCGCCTTGATYTTATGCTGCTTGTCGGCGACGAGGCGCTGCTCGATCTCATTGAGGTCCGCGCCGTGGCGCCAGTCGCCCGGGATGAAGTCGACGTCGAGCTTGAACTTGTCGGCGATGCCGCGCCACAGCACGGCGAACTGGCCGGTCTCGCACATCAACACCTTGTCGCCGGGGGCGAGCACGTTGACCATCGCCGCCTCCCAGGCGCCGGTGCCGGACGAGGGGAAAATGATCACGGGCTGCTTGGTGCGGAACACCCGCTGCATCGAAGCCAGGACGGCGAAACCGAGCTCGGCGAACTCCGGACCGCGATGGTCCAGCGTCGGCATGTCCATCGCCCGCAGCACCCGGTCGGGCACGTTGGTCGGTCCTGGAATCTGTAAGAAATGCCTTCCAGTATGCACGGTCATAGGCGTCCTTCCCGGTCTTGCCTTGATTTTGATGGCCGCCGAATAGCACCATTTGACCGGCTTGTCCCCTCCCCTTAAGGCGCCTCCCATGCATAACCGGCGGACCTCCGTACCGAGGCCGCCCCTACTCCGCGGCCACCACCTTTCCCAACGGCACGTGCCCCTCGGTTTCCGTGAACGGCCGCTCCGGATGCATCAGGAAGGCGGCAAAGCCGCCGAGCAGCAACAGGCCCATCGACATCAGGAACGGCAGGTACCAATTCCCGGTCGCGTCGATCACGAAGCCGGCTACGAGCGGTGAGACGATCGCGGCGAAGGCCGAGCCGGTGTTCATGAGTCCCGAGGCGGTGCCGGAATATTTCGGGGCGATGTCCATCGGGATCGACCACATCGGGCCGATCACGAGCTCGGCACAGAAGAAGCCGGCCGACAGGCACAGCGCAACGATCGTGATGTCGTGGACGAACAGGATCGGCAACAGCGAGAGCAGCGCCCCCGTAAATCCCGCAACGGTGACGCTGAGCCGCGCCAGCCGGACATTGCCGGTGCGGCCGAGGATCTTGTCCGACAGCACGCCGCCGACGCTGTCGCCGACCACGCCGGCGAAGAACACGCCCGAGGCGAACAGCGCCGAGTTCTTGATGTCGAGACCGTAGTTGTTCTTGAAGAACAGCGGCAGCCAGTTGAGGTAGAGCCACAGGCACCAGCCGTAGCAGAAATAGGTCAGCGTCACTGGCCACATCCGCGCGAGCAACGGGCCCCACGGCACACGCGGCCGTTCTCCGGTCGGGCGCGGCGGCAGTGCCGCGAGCTCGGCTGCGGTGATGGAGGCATGCTCCTTCGGTTCGTTGCGGAAGTACCAGACCCAGACGACACCCCACACTAGGCTGACGAAGCCGAGCACGACGAACGCGCCGCGCCAGGTCAGCCAGAGGATCAGCAGCGCGACCACCGGCGGCGTCACCGCGTTGCCGAGCCGGGCGAAGGAATGCGTCAGGCCTTGCGCAAAACCGCGGCGGTTCGCCGGCGTCCAGTATTGCATCGCGCGCGTTGCGGTCGGAAAGGTCGCGCCCTCGCCGAAGCCGAGCGCGAAGCGCGCGATGAACAGCGCGGTAAGACCATGCACGAAGCCGGTCATGATGGTCGCCACCGCCCAGATCATGCCGCACCAGAACAGCGTCTTGCGCGGTCCGAAACGATCGCCGACCCAGCCGCCGATCACCTGGAACAGCAGGTAGGGATAGGCGAAAGCGGAGAAGACGAGACCGAGCTGAGTGTTCGAAAGGCCCAGCTCCTTCTGGATCTCGCCCGCCGCGGTGCCGATGTTCACCCGGTCGACATAGGTGATGAAATACATCGCGCAGAGCATCGCCAGCACGACATGCGTGGCCTTGAACCGAACTCCCATCCACCCCTCCCGAATTTCTGTTTTTATGATTGTCGCTCGCGTGTGCCCTGCGCGATTTAAGTGCCGACCACTTTCAGATGCGGCGAGGAATTCCCCTGCGGGCGCTGCTCCAGGAGCTTCATCGCGGCCTCGACGCCGCCGGACCGGTGCGGCACGCCGGCAACCGACAGGCCCATTTCCACACCGGTGAGCGCGCCGAGCAGCGTCAACGCATTGCATTCGCCGAGATGGCCGATGCGGAAGACTTTTCCGGCGACCTTTGACAGGCCCGAGCCGAGCGACATGTTGTAATTGTCGAGCACCACTTTCCGAAACTGATCGGCATCATGTCCCGGCGGCATGAGCACCGCGGTGAGCACCGGCGAGAACTCGGCCGGCTCCTGGCAGAGCACCTCGAGACCCCAATGGTTGACGGCGGCGCGGGTTGCCGCAGCCAGCCGGTGATGGCGCGCGAACACGTTGTCGAGCCCCTCTTCGAGCAGCATCGCGATCGCCTCGCGCAAGCCATAGAGCAGGTTGGTCGCCGGCGTGTAGGGGAAGAAGCCCTTTGCGTTGGGCTTGAGCATCTCCTCCCAGTCGAAATAGGAGCGCGGCATCTTGTTGGTCTTCGAAGCCGTGCGGGCCTTCTCCGAGATCGCGTTGAAGCCGAGGCCGGGCGGCAGCATAAAACCCTTCTGCGAGCAGCTGACGCTGACGTCGACCTTCCATTCGTCGTGGCGGTAATCGACCGAGCCGAGCGAGGAGATGGTGTCGACCATCAGCAGCGCCGGATGCGAGGCGCGGTCGATCGCGGCGCGGATTTCGGCGATGCGGCTGGTCGCGCCGGTCGAGGTCTCGTTGTGCACGACCATCACCGCCTTGATCGCGCGCGCCTTGTCCTCGGCGAGCTTCGCCTCGATCTGGGCGGGGTCGGCGCCGCGGCGCCAGTCGCCGGGAATGAAGTCGACCTCGATGCCGAACCGTGCCGCCATCTGGCGCCACAGGGTGGCGAAGTGGCCGGTCTCGACCATCAGCACCTTGTCGCCCGGCGACAGCGTGTTGACGATCGCGGCCTCCCAGGCGCCCGTCCCCGAGGAGGGAAAGATCACCACCGGCCCCGCGGTCTGGAAGATCTTCTGGCTGCCCTCGAGCACGGCCCGGCCGAGCTCGCCGAATTCCGCGCTGCGGTGGTCGATCACCGGCATGTCCATGGCGCGCAGGACGCGCTCGGGCACCGGGCTCGGGCCCGGAATCTGAAGGAAATGGCGTCCCTGATGCATGAAAACCTCCCTGGCGGCGGATTCTGGCCGGCTCATCTGGCTATTTTGCATTCATTTTTTGTCCTTTCAATCAAAATTTGGTATTCGATCGTGGACGTCGACGCGACCAACCGGGCAAACTATTGTGCTGCAAATGAAATCCACGATTCCCGACTCCGGGGTTCCGATCGCCCCGCCGGCCGGCAATGGCGGCGACCGCCAGGAAGCCTCGCTTCACGGCGAGATCCTGCTGCGGCTGCGCGACTACGTGGTCGAGGGCAATATCCCCGACGGCGCGCGCGTGCCCGAGCGCCAGCTCTGTGAGATGCTCGGGATCTCCCGGACGCCCTTGCGCGAAGCGCTCAAGGTGCTCGCCGCCGAGGGCCTGATCGAGCTCCTGCCCAACCGCGGCGCGCGGGTGCGCCAGCTCAGCCAGCGCGACCTCGAGGAATTGTTCGACGTGATGGCGGGACTGGAAAGCCTTGCCGGACGGCTGGCCTGCGAGGCCATCACTGACGAGGAAATCACCGCGATCGAGCAGCTCCATTACGAGATGTATGGCCACTATCTGCATCGCGACATGCACGGCTATTTCCAGATCAACCAGCGCATCCACGAGAGCATCGTCGCGGCCGCGCGCAACGAGACGCTGAAGACCGCCTACGCCAACTTCGCGGGCCGGATCCGCCGCGTCCGCTACTCCGCCAATTTCGCCCGTAAGCGGCAGCGCTGGGCGGAGGCGATGCGCGAGCACGAAGCCATCCTCGACGCGCTGCGCCGCCGCGCCGGCAGCGAATTGAGCGACATCCTGTTCCAGCACCTGCGCAACAAGCGGACAGCCGCCATCGAGCACCTAGCCGAGTCCCAACAGGACGCGCCGGCGTCGCCCTGAGGGGCACCCACCTTGCTCATTTTGAATTCATAATATAATCGATCAGAAAGAGGAATGAATAATCCAAGAGGCCAACCGCCTCGTTGGATCACTCCGGGACCAGGGATGACAAACGCCTCCTCGCTCGAACGGCGCCTGCGCGCGGAAATGACCGGCGACGTCCTGTTCGACGCTTTCAGCCGCGGCCGCTACGCCACCGACGCCTCGTTCTACCAGATCATGCCGGCGGGCGTGGTGGTGCCCAAAACCATGGACGAGGCGCTGCGGGCGCTGGCTATCGCCCGCGACGACGGACGCAAGGTCACCCCGCGCGGCGGCGGCACCTCGCAATGCGGCCAGACCGTCAACGACGGCCTCGTCGTCGATCTCTCCAAGCACCTGAACCGGGTCCTGTCGCTCGACGTCGAGGGCCGCACCTGCGTGGTCGAGCCCGGCATCGTGCTCGACGATCTCAACCGCCAGCTCAGGAAGCACGGCCTGTGGTTCCCGGTCGACGTCTCCACGGCGTCACGCGCCACCATCGGCGGCATGGCCGGCAACAATTCCTGCGGCGGCCGCTCGCTCCGCTACGGCACCATGCGCGACAACACGCTGTCGATGGAGGCAGCCCTTGCGGACGGCACGCTGAGCCGCTTTGGCGAGGTGCCACGCGACCTCTCCGATGCCGACGCTGGCGACACCACGCGCGCCCTGTTCCGCGACATGCTCGATCTCGGCGCGCGCGAGGCCGGGGAGATTGCCGCGCGCTTTCCAAAGGTGCAGCGCCGCGTCGGCGGGTACAATCTCGATGCGCTGGTGCCGCGCAACGCGCCGAACAACATGGCGCATCTCTTGGTCGGCTCCGAAGGAACGCTGGCCTTCACCACCAAGGTCGAGCTGAAGCTGTGGCCGGTGATCCGCAACAAGGCGCTCGGCATCTGCCATTTCGGCAGCTTCTACGAGGCCATGGACGCGGCCCAGCATCTGGTCAAGCTCAAGCCGATCGCGGTCGAGCTGGTCGACCGCACCATGCTCGCGCTCGGCCGCGACATCGCGATGTTTCGGCCGATCATCTCTGCCGCCATCAAGGGCGATCCGGATGCCGTGCTGGTGGTCGAGTTCGCCGAGGAGGATCAGGTCGACAATCTCTTGCGCCTCAAGCAGCTCGGCGAGCTGATGGGCGACCTCGGTTTCGGCTGGACCAACGACAAGCGCAAATGGGGCGGCGTGGTCGAGATATCAGAACCGGCGCTCCAGGGCGGCATCGCCGATTTCCGCGCCGCCGGCCTCAACGTCATGATGTCGATGAAGCAGGAGGGCAAGCCTGTCTCCTTCGTCGAGGACTGCGCCGTGCCGCTGCCGCATCTGGCCGACTACACCGCCCGGCTGAACGAGGTTTTTGCCAGGCACGGCACCAGCGGCACGATGTATGCACATGCCTCCGAGGGCTGCCTGCATGTGCGGCCGGTGCTGAACCTCAAGCTGGAGAAAGACGTCAAGGCGATGCGCGCCATTGCGGAAGAAGCCTTCGCCATGGTGCGCGAATACAAGGGCTCGCATTCCGGCGAGCATGGCGACGGCCTGGTCCGCTCCGAATTCCACACCACGATGTTCGGCGAGCGCCTCGTCGCCGATTTCAAGGAGGTGAAGCAGCGCTTCGATCCCGATGGCGTGCTCAACCCCGGCAAGATCGTCGACGCGCCGAAGATGGACGACCGCTCGCTGTTCCGCTTCAAACCGGACTATCGCGTCGCTGACCTCAAGACAAAACTCGACTGGTCCGCCTATCCCGGCGCCGGCGGCGGTTTCCAGGGCGCGGTCGAGATGTGCAACAACAACGGCGCCTGCCGCAAGCTCGAGGGCGGCGTGATGTGCCCGTCCTACCGCGCGACGCGCAACGAGAAGGACGTCACCCGCGGCCGCGCCAACAGCTTGCGGCTCGCAATCTCCGGGCAGCTCGGCCCCGATGCGTTGTCGTCGGACGAGATGATGGAGACGCTGAAACTCTGCGTCTCCTGCAAGGCCTGCCGCCATGAATGCCCGACCGGCGTCGACATGGCCAAGATGAAGATCGAGGTGCTGGCCGCGCGCGCAGCCTCCCACGGCCTGACACTGCGCGACCGCCTGGTCGGCTATCTGCCGCGCTATGCCGGCCTTGCCGCGCGCTTCGCGCCGCTGGCGAATTTGCGCAACCGCAGCCCGCTGCTGCGAAAACTGTTTGAGCGCTTTGCCGGCATCAGCGCGCGCCGTGCCCTCCCCGCTTTCCGCAGCGACGTGTTCGTGTCGCCAGCGGAAGCGGTCGGCCCTGAGACCGGCCGTGAAGTCGTTCTGTTCGCCGACACTTTCAACCGGATCTATGAGCGCGAGAACCTCGACGCCGCGTTGCGCGTGCTCGCGGCCGGCGGTTATCGCGTGCATCTGCCGAAGCCTGCGGGCGGCGGCCGCCCGCTGTGCTGCGGCCGCACCTTCCTCTCGGCCGGCCTCGTCGACGAGGCCAGGACCGAGCTCGACCGGCTGGTCGCTGCCTTTGCCCCCTTCGCCGCGCGTGGCGTGCCGATCGTCGGTCTCGAGCCGAGCTGCCTGTTGACGTTGCGTGACGAACTCGGTTCGCTACGCAAGGACAACGACGCCAAGGCCGTCGGTGCCCACGCGCTGACTTTCGAGGAATTTCTGGTGCGCGAGGCCGAGGCCGGCCGGCTGCAATTGCCGCTCGGCACCGTCGCCGACAAGGCCGTGGTGCACGGTCATTGCCATCAAAAATCCTTCGGTGCCTTCAAGCCGGTCGAGCAGGTGCTGCGCCTGGTCCCCGGCCTCAAGGTCGAGACCATCGAATCGAGCTGTTGCGGCATGGCCGGCGCCTTCGGTTACGGCGCTGACACCTACGATGCCTCGATCGAGATGGCCGAGCTGTCGCTGCTCCCCGCGGTGCGGCGCGCGGACCAGGCGGCGCTCGTCGTGGCCGACGGCACCTCCTGCCGGCATCAGATCCAGGACGGCGCGCAGCGCGAGGCGCTTCACGTCGCGCGCGTGCTGGCCATGAGTCTCGATCGCGCGACAACCCCATCCACGACCTCTCCCGTTGCAAAGGAACCCATCCATGGCTGAACTGACTCTCGACACCGCCCGCAAGATCCTCGACGCCGCCTTCGCCAAGGCCACCGAGTTGAAGCTGAAGCCGCTCGTCGTCACCATCCTGGACGCGCGCGGCGTCATCAAGCTTGCCGCTGCGCAAGACGGCACCAGCCTGATGCGCGCCGAGATCGCCCACGGCAAGGCCTATGGCGCGCTCGCGCTGGGCATGGGCTCTCGCGCGCTGTACCAGCGTGCCCAGGAGCAGGCCTATTTCATCGACGCCGTGAACACGATTGCCAAGGGCGCGCTGGTGCCGGTCCCCGGCGGCGTGCTGATCATGGACGGCACCACCCTGCTCGGCGCCGTCGGCGTCTCCGGCGACACCTCGGACAATGACGAGGCGTGTGCGGTGGCGGGCATCCAGGCGACCGGACTGAAGGCCAACGCGGGGTGAACAGTGCCGTAGGGTGGATTAGCGTAGCGTAATCCACCTCTTCTGCATCCGCAGAGACAGACATCCGCGCGCCGATGCCTCCCCAACGTCGTCCTGGCGAAAGCCAGGACCCATTACCACCGGCGGATGTTATCGTGAAGATTGATGGTTGGCAGCGCGCACAACAACTGACTGCTGGGGTAATGGGTCCTGGCTTTCGCCAGGACGACACCGGCCCCCCTCACCGTCCCGTCCAAACCGGCTTGCGCTTTTCGCCGAACGCCTTCAGCCCTTCCTTGGCGTCCTCGGTCATCGCGAGCAGGGCAATCTGGCTTTCGGTGTAGGCGATGCTCTCGTCGAACGACATCGAGGCAATCGCCCGCATGGCGTATTTGCCGCGGCGGATCGCGGTCGGGGACTTGTCGACGATGCGGCCGATCAGCCAGTCGACCTTGGCGTCAAGCTCGGCCGCAGGCACGACATAGTTGAGGAGCCCCGCGGCCTGCGCCGCCTTGGCGTCGAACGGCTCGCCGGTCAGCGCCCATTCGTTGACGAGGCGCCGCGGCGCGATGGTCTGCAACAGGCTCAGCACCTGCATCGGGAACACGCCGACCTTCACTTCGGGCAGGCCGAAGACGACGTGATCGGCCGCAACCGCCATGTCGGTCATGCACAACAGGCCCATGCCGCCGGCCATGCAGACGCCCCCGACCCGCGCAACCGCCGGTTTCGTGGCGTTCTGTGACAAACGTAACAGATCGGCATAGTCGACATTTGGTTTGGAATGATCCATCGCGAAAGCCGCGCCGGAGTTCTGCAGATCGGCGCCGGCGCAAAACGCCTTGTCGCCCGCGCCCGTCAGCACGATGACGCGGACGTCCTTGTCGTCATGCGCCTCGCGATAGCCCTTGGTGATGCCGGCGATCACCTCGCCGTTCAGCGCGTTGCGTTTCTCCGGCCGGTTGATGGTGATCCAGAACGCCTGCCCGCGCTTCTCGGTGATGACGCTTGTGGTGTCGGTCATGGCACGCTCGCTTCCTTGCTCCTGTTTTGCAGCCATTTGCGGCAGGTCGGGCGGCAGGCGCAAGGGCAATCTACGGCGACGTGTCACCATAGCGTGTGGGCGCAACTTCGCTTCGCGATTGAATTATGGGTGACGGTCGCTATCCTGACTGAAGATTTTATCACCGATGAGCCATTTCATGCGCGCCGCCGCCGTATTGCTTCTGGCAGGCTTGATCGTCGCGAGCGGCAGCACCGCAGGCCGCGCGGCCGATGCCGCCAAGATCGCGCTGGTGATCGGCAACGCAAAGTACCCCGACAACGAGTTCGTGCTCACCGACGTCGCCAATGACATTCAGGACGTGACCGAGGAACTGAAGCGCAACGGCTTCGCCGTCGACCGGCAGATCAACCTCACGGGCGACACCATGCGGCAGGCGCTGGATCGCTTCTATGCCCGGATCGAGCGGGGCACGGCGGCGCTGATCTTCTTCGACGGCTTTGGCATCCAGTCCAACCGGCAGACCTACCTCCTGCCGGTCGATGCGCAGATCTGGACCGAGCCGGACGTGTCGCGCGACGGCTTCAGCCTGGATGCCATCCTCGCCGAGATGAATACACGCGGTGCCGCAATCAAGATCGCGCTGATCGATGCCTCCCGCCGCAATCCGTTCGAGCGGCGTTTTCGCCGCTATTCCGCTGGCCTTGCGCCGACGATCGCGCCGAGCAACTCGCTGATCCTGTATTCCGCCGCGCTCGGCGCGGTGGTGGCGGGCGGCAAGACCGATCGTAGCCTGTTCGTCACCGAGCTGCTGCGCGAAATGCGCGCACCGAACATCAGCGCCGAGCAGGCGTTGACCAACACCAAGAATGGCGTGGTCGGCGCGACCAACCGCGAGCAGGTGCCCTGGCTGTCATCGTCACTGACATCGGAGTTTTCCTTCGCCGGTCTGGTGACGCGGCCGCCGGACAACAAGAGCCCCGATCAGATTCCGTCCAAGCCCGAGCCGCAGAAACCGGAGCTGCAGAAGCCGGTCTGCGAGGTGTCGCAGCCCGACGCGGCGCCCGGCGCCGACGACCTCGCCAGAGATCCGGTCATCGCCGATCTCAGCCGCAAGATCGCGGCCAACGCCAACGACACCGTCTCGCGCTACAAGCGCGGCCAAGTCTATGCGATCAAGCGCGCCTACGCGCCGGCGATGCAGGATTTCGACGTGGTGATCCGCCGCGCCCCCAGGGATGCGGAAGCCCTGAACAACCGCTGCTGGACGCGTGCCGCGACCGGAGACCTGCAAGGCGCGCTCGCCGATTGCAATCTGGCGCTTCAGATCGATCCCGGATTGAGCGATGCGCTCGACAGCCGCGGGCTCGTCAACCTCAAGCTCGGCCGGACCGCCGAGGCGATCAAGGATTATACCGACGCAATCCAGCGCAACCCGCGCTCCTCCTCGTCGCTGTTCGGTCGCGGCGTCGCCGCCCGCAAGAGCGGCAGCGACGGCGCGGCCGACATCGCCCTGGCGAAATCCATGAACCCGAACATCGCGAAGGAGTTTGCGGGCTACGGCGTGACGGAGTGCGTGCCCTGAGGCGCGGTCGCATGCTGGGCCTCATGGTTCGAGACGCGCCGGAAGCGGCGCTCCTCACCATGAGGGTCTAAGATCTCTCCGCGCAACGAGACCTCATCCTGAGGAGCCCGCCAAAGGCGGGCGTCTCGAAGGATGGCAGATCAAACGGCTGCGGCCTTCCTGATCCAGACCTTGTTGTCGTGGAATGCGGCGCCGCCGATCGGCGCGATCGCATCCGCCCCCGTCAGCATGTTGATGCCGCGGCCGCCGATATGGCCCTTGTTCGGATGAACGGATTCCGCGATCAGCACGCCGCGCCGCACGCCGTCGAACAGCGTTGCGACCAGCGTGGTCTCGCCGCGGGCGTTACCGAGCGTCACGGCATCACCGTCGGCAATGTCGAGTGCAGCCGCGTCCATAGGATGGATCATCACGCTCGCCTTGCCCTCGCGCGCCTGCGAGGACGGCGTCTCGTTGAAGGTGGTGTTGAGGAAGCTGCGCGAGGGGCTGGTCGCAAGCCGGAACGGATGGGCCTGGTCGGTGTGCTCGATCACCGCCCAATGGTCCGGCAGCGACGGCATCTTGTCGAACTCGCCCATCATCAAGCCGAACGGCGGATGCGCCCAATCGGCCTTGAAGTGGAATTTCCTGTCGGCATGGGCAAAGCCGTCGAGATAATGCGCGGTGCGAAAATCCGGTTGCAGGTCGCGCCAGAGGTCGGCTTCGAGCGCAGCGATATCGCCGTGGTCGCTCAGCTCCAGCGTCGCGTCGATCAATTCGCGCGAGGACATCTCGAAGCCCGGATGCTTGGCGCCGAGCCGCGGCGCCAGCGCCTGCAGCACCTGATGGTTGGAGCGGCATTCGCCGGGCGGGTCGATCAGCTTCGCACCCACGGAGATGTGCTGGTGGCCGCCGCCGTAATAGAGATCGTCGTGCTCCATGAACATGGTCGCCGGCAGCACGATGTCTGCCATCTGCGCCGTCTCGGTCATGAACTGCTCGTGCACCGCGACGAACAGATCCTCGCGCGCAAAGCCCTGGGCTACCAGCGCCTGCTCCGGCGCCACCGTCATCGGATTGGTGTTCTGGATCAGCATCGCCTTGATCGGCCCCTTGCCGTGCAAGGCCTCGGCATCGCCGGTGAGGATGCGGCCGATCTGCGACTGGTCGAGCGCGCGGGTGGTCTTGTCGATCGCGTCGTGGCCTTCGATGATGGATTCGTCGAAGTGCCACAGCGCGTAATTGTTGAAGAAGGCGCCGCCGCCTTCATATTGCCAGGCACCGGTCACCGCGGGAATGCACAGCGCCGCATGCATCTGCGTCGCGCCGTTGCGGGAGCGGGTGAAGCCGTAGCCGAGCCGGAAGAACGCCCGCTTGGTCTCGCCGACCAGTTTGGCAAAGGCCTCGATCTCGGACACCGGCACGCCGCAGATCGCGGAGGCCCATTCGGGGTTACGCGTCTTCAGATGCGCCTCGAGCTCGGCCGGGCAGTCGGTGTATTTGTCCATGTAGGCGCGGTCGGCATAGCCGTCGCGAAACAGCACATGCATGACGCCGCAGGCGAACGCGCCGTCGGTGCCGGGGCGCAGGATGATCTTGATGTCAGCCTGCTTCATGGTCTCGTTGTCGTAGATGTCGACGGCCGCGATCTTGGCGCCGCGCTCCTTGCGGGCACGCGCGGCGTGCGTCATCACGTTGACCTGGGTGTTGACGGGGTTGGTGCCCCAGATCACGACGAGGTCGGAGAGTGCCATCTCGCGCGGATCGACGCCGGCGATCTTGCCGGTGCCGACGGCATAACCGACGCGCGCGACATTGGCGCAGATGGTCGAATAGAAGCGCGAATATTTCTTCACATGGGTGAGACGGTTGAGGCCGTCGCGCATCACCAGCCCCATCGTGCCGGCGTAGTAATAGGGCCAGATCGATTCTGCGCCGAAATCGCGCTCGGCCGCATTGAAGCGATGCCCGATCTCGTCCAGCGCCTCGTCCCAGGAAATCCGCGCGAATTGACCGGAGCCCTTCGGCCCGGTGCGGCGCATCGGATAGATCAGCCGCTCGGGGTGATGGATGCGCTCGGCGTAGCGGGCGACCTTGGCGCAGACCACGCCGGCCGTATAGGTCTGCTTTTTCGAGCCGCGGACACGGCCGATGCTGCGGCCCTCGACCACCTCGATATCGAGGGCGCAGGCCGAGGGGCAATCATGCGGGCAGGTCGAATGACGGATTTCGATCTTGGCGTGCTGGTTCATGTCCCAGTTCGTAACACCAAAATACCGGCCAGCCGAGTGCATTTATCCGGCAATGCCCATGCGAATTGCTCAAACCGCACGCGCCGCCGGTTCCTGCCGCAAGCGCGAAACGCGGCGCAGACACACCGAAAACCACCCGATATTCCCTGCCCGATTGGCCTTGTGAGGCGTCGACAGGCCGCTCGCCCTGCCGCTACAGTGTCGACCAAAAGAACGACATGAGGGAGGTGGGCATGACGGCCCGAAGATTCGCGCTGACGCTGGCGGCCGGCCTGCTCGGGGCATTCCCTTTGACCCCCTCTTTCGCGCAAGATTATCCTGCCCGCGCCGTCCGCATTGTCGTGCCCTTCGGCGCCGGCGGCCCGGCCGATGTCGCGGCCCGGCAGATCGGCAACGCGCTCCAGGAGAGCTTTGGCCAGCCCTTCGTCATCGAGAACCGCACCGGCGCCGGCGGCGTCATCGGCACGGTCGAAGCCGCGAAGTCGCAAGCCGACGGCTACACGCTCTTGATGATGTCCAACACACAGACCGCGAACGAGTCGCTGCTGACGCCGGAGCAGCGCAAATACGAGCTGATGCGCGACCTCGCGCCGATCGCGCCGGTCAATTCGTCCGATCTCGTGATCGTGGTGAACCCGCAGGTCGCCGCGAAGACGCTGCAAGAGTTCGTCTCACTTGCGAGATCGCAGCCGGGCAAGCTGAACTACGCTTCCTCCGGCCAGGGCACGCCCTATCACATGGCCGGCGAGCTGTTCAAGGCGATGGCGGGCATCAACCTCGTCCACGTGCCCTATCGCAACAGCGGCGAGGCGCGCAGCGGCGTGATCGGGGGACAKGTGCAGATGATGATCGACGCGGTGCCGGCGATGGCGCCGAATATCGGCGAGAACCAGGTCCGCGCACTCGCGACCACAGGCCAGCAGCGTTCCGCCGTGCTTGCGAACGTGCCGACAGCGATCGAGGCCGGCGTACCCGGCTATGAAGCAACCATATGGCTCGGCCTGATGGCGCCGGCGGGCACACCGAAGCCGATCATCGACAAGCTCAACGCCGCCGTGAACGCAATGGTGAAGCGGCCCGACATCGTCAAGCTCTGGACCGAGCAGGGCGCCGTCCCCATGTCCATGACGCCGGAGGAATTCGACAGGTTCCTGCGCGGCGACATCGCCAAATGGGCCGATGTCGTGAAAAAGTTCGACAAGTCCTGAGGTCGCCGACTGGCCATGCCGACCATTCAATTTCAGCTCAACGGCGCCGCGACGGCCGTGGACGCCGATCCCGATCAGACGCTGCTCGACGTGCTGCGCGGCCGGCTCGGCGTCACTGGTCCCCATTTCGGCTGCGGCGCCAATGAATGCGGCGCCTGCTATGTCATGGTCGGCGGCCATGCGATGGCGTCGTGCGACATGCCGATGTGGTCGGTCGCCGGTAAGGACGTCGTCACGATCGAAGGCCTCGGTACGGCCGAGCGTCCGCATCCGCTGCAACGCGCCTTCGTCTCCGAGCAGGCGATGCAATGCGGCTATTGCGTGCCGGGAATCCTGATCAGCGCGGCGGCGCTTCTCGGACGCAATCCGTCGCCGACAGAGGCGGAGGTCAGAACCGCGCTCGACCGCAATTTATGCCGCTGCGGATCGCATAACCGCATGGTCCGCGCCGTGCTGCGCGCGGCATCGGAGATTGCGACGTCATGAGTGCGCCGTCCGCTGCCCCCAAATTGCCGGTCAGCCTGGCGGCCAATCCAAAGCTGTCGTCCTGGGTGAGGTTGACCGGAGAAGGCCGGGTGGCGATCTCGCCCGGCAAGGTGGAGATCGGCCAGGGCATCGTCACGGCATTGGCGCAGATCGCCGCGGACGAGCTCGATGTCGATATCGCGCGGGTCGAGATGATCCGCGCCTCGACATCGGCGAGCCCGAACGAAGGTGTGACCTCGGGCAGCCTCTCGATCCAGCAGTCCGGCCGCGCGCTGCGACAGGTTTGTGCCGAGGTGCGCCAGCTCTTCCTTGCGGYGGCTTCCGACCGTCTCGGCGTCGAAGCGCCTCTGCTCGATATCGATGACGGAACGATCTCGGGCCCCGGCAATATCAGGACCAGCTATTGGGAGCTGGCCGGCGACGTTTCGCTCGACCGCGACGCGACCGCGGGCGCAACGGCGAAGCCCGCCGCCGCGCGGAGCGTCGCCGGGCATTCGGTCCCGCGCGTCGACATTCCCGACAAGGTGTTCGCGCGGCCACGCTTCATCCATGATCATGCGTTGCCGAACCTGTTGCATGGACGCGTGCTGCGGCCGGACGCATCGGGCGCCAGGCTGACCGCGCTCGATGAAGGCGCCGCGCGCGCCGCTCCCGGCCTCATCGCGATTGTGCGCGACGGCGGTTTTGCCGGCGTGGTCGGCGAGACCGAGGTCGCCGCCGAAGCCGCGTTGAAATTGTTGCGCAAGGGCGCGACGTGGTCGGCCGGCGAGCCGCTGCCCGATGAAGATGATCTGGCGGGCTTCCTGAGGAGCCAGCCGGTCGAGACGACCATCATTGACACCAGGACGGCGGCAATTGCGAGCAAGCACGCCCGTACCCTCCGCCGGCAATATACCCGCCCCTATATCGCCCATGCCTCGATGGCGCCTTCCTGTGCCATGGCGCAATGGGATGGCGATCGCGTCCATGTCTGGACGCACAGCCAGGGCGTCTATCTCTTGCGCGCCGATCTCGCGGTCGTGCTCAAACTCCCGGTCGAGAGCATCATCGTCGAGCACATGGAGGGCGCGGGCTGCTACGGACACAATGCGGCCGATGACGTCGCGCTCGATGCCGTGCTGCTGGCGAGGGCGGCCGGCCGCCGTCCCGTCCGGGTGCAGTGGTCCCGCCACGACGAGATGTCCCACGCGCCGTTTGGCGCGGCGATGGCCGTCGAGATCGAGGCCGATCTCGACGCGGCGAATGAGATCATTGGCTGGCGCCATGCGATCTGGAGCAACGGCCATGCGGCGCGGCCGGGGCGCGCGGCGCAGCCGGCTTTGCTTGCCGCAACCGAGATTGCAGATCCCTACCCTCGCATGATCTCGTCCAATCCGCCGGCCGCCAATGGCGGCGGCGGCGATCGCAACTCCGTACCGCTCTACGAGCTCCCGGCCTGGACGATCACGAGCCATCGGCTGTTGACCATGCCGGTACGAACCTCGGCGCTCCGGACTTTGGGCGGGCAAGGCAATGTGTTCGCGATCGAATCCCTGCTCGACGAGATCGCCGCCCTGCGTGGCGAAGATCCCGTTGAGTTCCGCCTGCGTCATCTGCACGACGAGCGCGCCAGGGATGTCATCCGCGCCGCGGCGCGACGCGCGGCGTGGAAGCCGCAGAAGCGAACCGGCATCGGTCACGGTGTCGGCTTTGCCCGCTACAAGAATACAGGAGCCTATTGTGCTGCGATCGCGGAGGTCGAAGGCGCCGACGACCTCCGCGTGAACCGGCTGACGCTTGCGGTCGATGTCGGCGAGGCCATCAATCCGGATGGAATCATCAATCAGATCGAGGGCGGCGCGATCCAGGCGACGAGCTGGGTGCTGAAGGAGCGTGTCCGCTTCGACCGGACGCGCATCACATCGACGTCATGGACCGACTATCCGATCCTGAGATTCAGCGAGGTGCCGGCGGTGGATGTCGAGATCATCCAGCGGCCGGAAATCGAGCCGGTCGGCGCCGGTGAGGCCGCCCACGGCCCGGTGACGGCGGCGATCGCGAATGCGGTGTTCGATTGCCTCGGCGTGCGCGTGCGCGACCTGCCGGTCACGCGCGACAGAATCATCGCAGCCATGGAGCTTGCATCGTGACGACCGTGAACATCCTCAGCGGAGGCGCGGCGCAAGGCCTGGTTCGCGGCCTCGCCGACGCCTTCAAGGCACAGACCGGATTCGGCATTGAGGGCGAGTTCGGCGCGGTCGGCATCATGGCCGACAAGCTGCGGGCCGGCGCGCCAACCGATCTCGTGATCCTGACGCAGGCGCTCCTTGCAGAGCTTGCCGAGGAAAAGCTCGTCATTCCCGCCTCGATCGCAGATCTCGGCCGGGTCGAAACCGCGCTCGCGGTCCGCAACCGCGATCCGAAAGTAATCGTCAAAACCGATGCCGATTTACGCGAGGTGCTGCGCAGCGCCGACGCGATCTTCGTTCCTGACACCAAGGCGTCGACCGCGGGACAGCACGTCGCAAGAGTGCTGGATCAGATCGGCATCGCCTATGAGGTCGCATCCCGCCTCAAGATCTTTCCGAATGGCGCAACCGCCATGCGGGAGCTTGCCGCATCCACCGCGCAAAGGCCGATCGGATGCACGCAGGCGACCGAGATCATCGCCACCGACGGCATCGTGCTGTCGGGATCGCTGCCTGCGGGGTGCGAGCTCGTGACGACGTACACGGCCGGCGTCACTACGCGCGCCGCGCATCCGACAGAAGCGCAGGCGCTGGTCGCGCTGCTGGCTGGCGCAGACCAGAAAGAGCTGCGCCAGCGCGTGGGCTTCGCCGGCTAGACGCCAAGGTCGACTCTACTGGTTCAATTGGGTGAGACCGGTCGGCGGTCCGTCAACCGCGGTCCAGCCGCCGTCAACGAACAGCGTGCTGCCGCTGACATAGCTCGCGGCATCCGAGGCGAGATAGGCAACCGCGGTCGCGACCTCGTCGGCGCTGCTCCAGCGATTGAACACGGTGTGGCCGGCGTAGAGATTGTAGATGTCGGGGCGCTGCTTGAACGGGCCGGTCAGCGCGGTCTCCGCGATGCTCGGCGCGATCGCATTGACGCGCACGCCGGAGCGGCCGACCTCAGAGGCAAAGCCCTTCACCAGCAGGCCGATCGCGGCCTTGGTCGAGCCATACACGCCAAGCCCGGGCTCGATGGTGACGGCGCGCACCGAGGAGCAGGCGATGATGCTGCCGCCCTTCTGCTCCACCATGATACGGCCGAAGGCCTGGAAGAACCAGACCGTGCCCTTGACGTTGAGGTTGAGGACGCGGTCGAGGTCCTCCTCGGTGTAGTCGAGGATGGTCTTGCGGATGTTGAGCCCGGGCGTCGTCACGGCGATGTCGAGCCGGGGAAATTTCTGCATGACGGTCTTGGCCAGCGCATTGACGTCCGCGGCGCTCGCGGCGTCGCACGCTGCCGCCTCGGCCCAACCGCCCTTGTCGCGAATGCCGGCAGCAGTCGCTTCGGCTGCATCGAGCGCGCGATCGGCGCAAACGATTCGGGCGCCGAGCCCGGCCAGTGCCTCGGCCGACGACTTGCCGATGCCGGATGCGGCGCCGAGGACGACAGCCGTCTTGCCGGTGAGATCGAAGAGCTTGCGATAGTCAGTCACGGACGGATTCTCCCTGTTGCTGCTATCCCTTGTAGCCCATCAGCAGGCGGGGCAGCCACAGCGAGAACGCGGGGACGTAGGTCACGAACATCAGAGCTGCGATCAGGGCGGCGTAGAATGGCAGGATGGTGCGCATCACCGCGCCCACCGAGATGCCGCCGATGGCGCAGCCCACGAACTGCGTCGTTCCGACCGGCGGGGTGTTCAGTCCGAGGGCGCAGTTGATCAGCATCAGCATGCCGAACTGCACCGGATCCATGCCCGCCTTCATCGCGATCGGCAGGAAGATCGGGGTGCAGATCAGGATGGTCGCCGCCATGTCCATGAACGTGCCGAGCACGAACAGGATGACGTTGATGAGCAGGAAGATGACCCAGGGCTGCGACGAGACCTTGTTCATCAAATCGCCGGCGAAGTCGGCCACCTCGTAGAGCCCCATCAGATACTGGAACATGGTGGAGACGCCGATCAGCAGCAGCACCACGCCGGTCGTCTTCACGGCCTTGGCGGCAGCCCGCAGGAAGTTCGGCAAGGTCATGCTGCGGTAGATGAAGAAGGTCAGCAGGATCGTGTAGGTGACCGCGACGGCTGCGGATTCAGTTGCGGTGAAAACGCCGGACAGGATGCCCGCCAGGATGATACCGACGATCAGAAGACCAGGCAGCGCGGCTGCGAACGAGCGGAAGACCTCGGTCCAGCCCGGAAACTTTCCGGCCGGATAGCCGCGCTTCACCGCGACCGCGTAAGCGGCGACCAGCATGCACACCATCAGCACGAGCGCCGGCAGCAGGCCGGCGGCGATCAGCGCGCCGATCGACACCTTGCCTCCGGCGGCCAGCGCATAGATGATCATGTTGTGGCTGGTCGGCATCAAGGCTCCGACCAGCGAGGCGTGGGTGGTGACGTTGACGGCGTAGTCGGTGTCGAAACCTTCCTTTTTCATCATGGGGATCATCACCGCGCCCATCGCCGACACGTCGGCCACGGGGGAGCCGGAGACGCCGCCGAACAGCGTGCAGGCGACCACGTTCGACATGCCAAGCCCGCCGCGGATGTGCCCGACGAGATTCTTGGCGAGCTGCACGATCTTGTCGGCGACACCGCCATGCAGCATCAGCTCGCCGCTGAAGACGAAGAACGGGATGGCCAGGAAGGAGAAGATGTTCATCCCCGACATCATCTGCTGGAAGATGACGGCGACCGGCAGGCCTTCATAGAGGATGGTGCAGATCGCCGAGAGACCGATCGCGAAGGCGACCGGGACGCCGAGAATCAGGAAGCCGAAGAAGGTGGCGCCGAGAATGATCAGTTCCATGAGGGGACGACCTCTTCGCCGCGCAGGAGAGCAATGATGTGCTCGATTGAAAAGGAGACGATCAGGACACCGGAGGCGATCAGCGGGACGTAGCGGATGACCTCGGGCAGGCCGAGATTGGGTATCTTCACGGTTCCGACCGACGCCCCGAGGATCCAGCCGTTGTAGGCCATCGCAATGCCGAACACGGCCACCAGGACGTGGATCACGATCTCGATCTTCTCCCGCAGATGGTCCGGAAGCATCACCAGCAGACTGTCCATGCCGATGTGTCCGGCATCGCGCACACCGACGGCGGCTCCGATCAGCGTGACATAGAGGATCAGGACAAGTGCGAGGTTTTCCGTCCAGGTCGGACTGGAATTGAGCACGTAACGTCCGAACACCTGATAGAACACGATGGTGACGATGACGAGCAGTCCGGTCACGGACAAATACATGCCCACGCGAGCGACGGGAGCATTGATCCGCGACAGCAGGCCGCTCGACGGGCGTGCCGCTGCTTCCCCCTGCTCGTGGCTTGCGACGTGTGGGTCTGTCATCCAGGTCTCCTTGCGCGTCACCTTGCGAGGGTCCGGTGTCACCTCGCGGCGACGCCGGACCCGATGCCGCTCTGTTTTTACTTCGTGTCCTGGATACGCTTGACGAGGCCCTGCAGCTTTTCGTCACCGGCGAACTTCTGGTACACCGGCTTCATCGCGTCGACGAATTCCGCCTTGTTGGCGATGGTGACGACCTGAACGCCGGCGGCCTCGACGGTCTTGCGGGAGGCCTGCTCACGCTCGTCCCAGAGCTTGCGCATGACGGGCACCGATTCCTTGGCCGCCTTGCGGATCATCGCCTGATCCTCCTTGCTCAGCGTGTCCCAGACCTTCTTGGACATCACGAGAACCTCGGGTGCCAGGGAGTGCTCGGTGATGTTGTAGAACTTGGCTGCCTCGAAGTGGCGCGAGGATTCGTAGGAGGGCCAGTTGTTCTCGGCTGCGTCCACGAGGCCGGTCTTGAGAGCGGTATAGACCTCGCCATACGGCATCGGCGTCGGGTTGGCCCCGAGGCTCTGGATCATGCCGACCCACAGGTCGGATTGCTGGACGCGAATCTTCAGGCCCTTGAGGTCGGCAAGCGACTTGACCGGTGCCTTGACGGTGTAGATGGACCGGGCGCCGCTGTCGTAATAGGCAAGGCCGACCAGTCCTGCCGGCTCCATGGCGGCGAGGATCTCGTCGCCGATCGGCCCGTCAAGCACCGTACGCATGTGCTGCGTGTCGCGGAACACGAAGGGCAGGCACAACGCGATGGTCTCAGGCACGAAGTTGTTCAACGGCGATGCGTTGATCCGCATCATGTCGAGCGCGCCGATCTTGAGCTGCTCGATGGTGTCCTTCTCGGAGCCCAGGGCTCCGTTCGGAAACACCTTCACGCCGAGCTTGCCGCCGCTCGCCGTTGCGAGCTGCTTGCCCATGAACTTGACGGCCTCGACGGTCGGATAATCGGCGGGGTGGATGTCGGCGGAGCGGAAATCGCGTGCGGTCGCCACGGGCGCTGAGACCGCCAGTGCAATGGCTGCGATGATACCGGTTAGTGTCTTCATCTGGGTTTCCTCCTGGGTTGATTATGTTGTCGTTGGGCGGGTGCTGCAGGCCGCCTTGGGTCGCGCTTCTTCAGGTGTGAAGTCAAGCGCCACAACTGCACCACCTTGGTAGGGTTGCGCGACGGAGTCGAGCGGATTCGGTTGCTTCGAAGGCTTCCAGCCGGCGGAGCGCAGGTCGATGCCGCGCGTGGGCAACTGGCCGCGCGGCGGCAGGTGCCGGCCCCCCTGCAATCGCGCCTCGCTCTCGGCCAATGCCGGATGCGAGGTAACGATGCTCGTCGTATCCATGAACGTTCCCCTCGTTTTGGCTCGACCGCTATTGCTTGCGGCTTGGAGGCTCGGACGAGACGGTCGTCCCATCCTGTGCGAACGCGCTGCATCAGCGCATGTCGCCACTGTCGTCCCTAGGGCGGGCGGCATTCTGAGTCCAAGCCAAATCCGGCATCGATCAATGCATAAGTTGCATCGATGGACCGCGCGGGCGCCCCTGGCCAAACGGCGGGTGGCCCTTGTTCGCGACGCGGTCTGGCCGCTCCACGGCGTCATGCTGTTCGTGCCGATGCGCGCGACTTATCTACTGGCGCTCTCGCTCCGGCTGCCGTGGTGCCTGCGGTAACGCTCGGCGCACCGGCGCGTGACTTGACGTCGTCGGCGCAGCTCCGCCAAGATGCGCCGAAACAGAACGGAACATCCCGAGGGAATGTCATGCCGCGGAAGCTGATCGATATTTCCGTGCCGCTCAAAAACGACGTCACGGCCGATCCGCCAGGCAATCACCCGACGGTCCAGTACATCGATCACCAGCAGGGCCTGCCGCGCATGCTGCAGTTCTTCGACGGCCTCAAGGCAGAGGATCTGCCGGATGGCCAGGGTTGGGCCGTCGAGCAGGTCTCGCTCTCGACGCATAACGGAACGCATCTCGACGCGCCCTGGCACTTCCATCCGACCATGAACCGCGGCGAGCGGTCATGGACGATCGACGAGGTGCCGCTGGAATGGTGCTTTCAGCCCGGCGTGAAGCTCGATTTCCGGCATCTGCCTGATGGCTACGTCGCCACCGCCGAGGACGTCGAGAAGGAGCTCAAACGCATCGGACACAAGCTGTCGCCGCTGGAGATCGTTGTCGTCAACACCAGCGCCGGCGCGAAGTTCGGACAGGCCGATTACGTCAACTCCGGCTGCGGCATGGGCTATGAGGCCACCATGTATCTGCTCGAACGCGGCGTGCGGCTGACCGGCACCGACGGCTGGAGCTGGGACGCGCCGTTCGTCTACACCGCAAAGAAATATGCTGAAACAAGAGATGCCGGCCTGATCTGGGAAGGTCACAAGGCGGGACGGCACATAGGTTATTGCCATCTCGAGAAGCTGCACAATCTCGACAAGCTGCCCTCGACCGGGTTCACGGTCTCATGCTTTCCGGTGAAGATCGAGCGTGCCTCCGCCGGCTGGACCCGCGCGGTTGCGATCATCGACAGTTAGGTGCTCACCGTCAGGTGCCGTCGAGGCCGCTTTCGACGAGCTCGCGTAGCGCGTCGGTGTCGAGCACGACGATGGCGCCATGCTCGAGACGAACCCAGTTGCGTCCAGACCAGGCGCGCAATTGCTTGTTGATGCTCTCGCGTGTCATCCCCACCATCTCGCTGATCTCCTGCTGCGTGATGGCAAGCGTTCCGCTGCCGGAGTCGAACTTGCGCTCTTCGGTGAGGCCGAGCAGCGCACTCGCAAGCCGGCCCGGAAGATTCTGCAGGATCACCTGCTCGACCTGCTGGCTGGTCCAGCGCAGGCGCGCGCAGAGCAGTTCGATGAATTTCATCGCCAGCGCCGGCTGGCTCTTCACGAACGGCAGGAAGTCGCGGCGGTCGATGATATAGAGCTCGCAATTGGTGTTGGCGGTCGCGTCGGCCGACCGCGGCGCGCCGTCGAGAACCGCGATCTCGCCAAAAATTTCTCCGGGACCAATCAAATTGAGAATAGCGTTCCGGCCATCGGGCGATGAGGAGGAAATCTTCACCGTCCCCGTGATCACCGCGAACAGGTTGTTGCCCGGATCGCCCTTCGCTGCGATCGTCGCACCGCGCTTCACCGTGGTGTGCTTGGCGTAGCGGCAGAGCTGATCGAGCGCGTCCGGTTCCAGATCCGCGAAGATCGGATGCTTGCGCAGGACCGATAATTTGTTGCCCGACGACTGTCGGGGGTCGCCGGTCTTGTCCTGAGGCACGCCGGGACTCCTAAGACTGCGAGGCACTGGGGTTCCTGCGTAGTCAGTGTTGCCCGGCTTTTCAACCGGAAAGCATGCGCGCGGTTTTAGACAAATGCCGCAAAAGCGCGCATCCGAAGGATGCGCCAATGCGTTACCGTCGATGCAGAGTTGCGGGCACCGCAAGTCGCGATTGCGTCGAGGCGCTACCGAACAGCCAAGATCCGGCCTGGCAAATCCCGTCCGCACGCGGAAATGCGACTGTGATCTCAGGAGCTTCGACGCTTGGCGTCCGGATTGGCGCTCGGATTGGCGCCCGGCTTGGCGTCCGAGTCGAGCCGGCCCGGGCCGGCGGCATTGATCGTGATCAAAAATCAGAGAGCGCGGCGGAATGACCTGGCCTCAGGCGGCGGCCAAGGCTTCGACCCGTGCGGGGTCGAGCAGGCTGATACCGCCATGAATGATCTCGATCACGCCGTTCCGCTCGAGYTTGGTGAAAGTCCGGCTGACGGTCTCGATGGTCAGGCCGAGATAGTCGGYGATGTCCTGGCGGCTCATCGGAAGTGGAACCGTGTCCGACGATCCCTTGAGCGCGAACAAGCGTTCGCGCCAGCCGAGCAGAAAGGTCGCGACCTTCTCGTCCGCCGAACGCCGGCCGAGCAGGACCATGTGGTCGCGTGYCTGGCTCAACTCGCGAATGGCCAGCTCGTTGATCCGCCGCAAGAGATGCGGCCGGTCCTCGATGAAGTGGCCGAAGGGCGCCTTCGCGAACTGGCACACGGTCACCGCACCGATCGCATCGGCCGAAAAATTGTGGCGGCCGGAAATATTCATCCCCAGGAAATCGCCGGGCAACGCGAACCCCACGATCTGCCGCCGACCGTCGGGCAACAGCTTGTAGAGCCGCATGACGCCTTCGAGGAGATTGTAGAACGAGGTCGTGATGTCCTCCTCGGAAAATACGGTCTCCCCCGCGGCGAAATGGACGCGGCGCCCGAGATGCTCGAATTCCTTCAGCTCGGCTGGGTCCAGCGACGAGCAGACCGAGAAATCGCGGACCGCACAATCGCGACAGAAACGCCCATTCGGCTCGATCGTCACCACGGAAGCCTTCATCCACCGCTCCAAGCGCCGACAGCCCTCCGCACCAGGCCGAGTCCACCGCGCCGACTGCATCTTACTGCACCGCGCCAAAGTCGATTGACCCAGATCAAATTTGACGCGCATCCGCGCCCTATCTGCTGCCAGAGTTCGACGGGATCACTTTCCATGCTGCGAAGCGCGCTACGTCACGGCCTGTTCGGGCTGCTGCTTGTCACTCCTGCGCTCGCCGCCCCGACCGCCGAACAGCGCGGCAAGGTCTTTGCGCGGGCCAATTGCGCGGGCTGCCACGCGATCGACCGCGGCTCGGACAGTCCGCTCAAGATTGCGCCTCCGCTGCGCAACCTGCACCAACGTTATCCGATCGAGACCCTTGCGGAGGCGCTCGCCGAAGGCATCTATACCGGCCACGCCGATATGCCCGCCTTCGAGCTCAATCCGAACCAGATCCACGACCTGCTGTCCTACCTGAAGACGCTCGAACAGCCGGCGCGCACGCGCTAGACGGATTGCACCGTCCAGCCGATCAGTTCCTTGGCGATGCGGGCGAAGGCAGCATCGAATGCTGCGACCGCCGCGGCAGGCTCGACCTTGTCGAGCTTCTCGCTGGCCTCGACGAGACGCGATGCGACCACCTTGCCGTTCTTGTCGACGATTCGCGCCGATAATCCGATCTCGACCCGTGTCTCGCCCTCCGTGGCAATGCGGAAGCGCCTGATGTCGATCAGGAGCTGATAGTCCGCCTGTCCGAGATCGGTCGTTCGCAACGGAGCGTGGGCGATATCGTAGTTCTCGAAACTGTCGATCAGCCGCGCCTGGACCAGTT
>NZ_JBFULT010000038.1:0-26924 GCF_054049755.1 Bradyrhizobium sp. P5_C11_2 | reverse complement strand
TTGTCGGCCAGCATCCAGCCGGTGAGATCGATGTCACGATCGGCCGTATTGAGCAGCGTGACGACTTCCCGCTCGGGCGTCTTCACGGCGTTGACGAGTGCCGCAATGATGCACACGAGGCCATCCGGCATTTCCGCGGTCGGAGGAGCCGTCGGATCCCGCGGCGCTGTCGGCGTGCCTCCGCCGAGATCGATCGGATGACCAGTCTTGTCGTCGGTGTGCCAGGCCTGCGTCTGGAATTTGAGGAAGACCGCCGTCCATAATTTCTGATCCGGGAATTCGAACACGAGCCCGCCGTCTTGCCACGGCCCGTTGTCGCCCGAGAATTTTCCGATGGGATTTCCCTGGTTCATATGGATGTCGTGAATGCCGCGTCCCGGCCGGAAGCCGAAATAATTGTCCGCCTTCGTCTCCGGGCCCCATGTCTCGCCGAATGCGTATATCATCGCGCTTTCGTCCGAGAGTGCGCGCTGGACGAACTGGTCGAGCTTCTCGTTGAGGTCGTTGTCCGGTCCGGGCACCGACAGCGGCAGCGGGATCATCTCCTGCGGCTGCATCAGATTGCCGCGAATGAAGTCCAGCGCGGTGCCGCCCGGTTGCGGCGGCTGTGGGTGCAAGCCCTCCGGCAATGCCGCGAGTTGTTCGGTGATCGGATGGACGAAGTGCGATCGCACCAGGAACTCGACTTCGCTTCCGTCGGCTGACTGCACATTGATGGCGATGCGGAAATCCTCGTCGCCGGCCACGATATGGACTTGATAGTGCGGCGACTTGCCGGTGCCGAAACGCATCGCGATCGGGCGTCCCTTGAGGACCGAATAGTGCTTTAGTGGCATCGCGCTCACCTGCTGTGGGGTGTGGCTGCGTCGGAATTATTATACAACTTTAAACTGTCTGTGGTGACAATTTCATGGCGGCGCCTTGCCGCATCTCTCCGCCTGAGCCGCCGACGTCTTGCAAATCGGGAAAAGGCGAGCTTCACGTACGTCAAGACGCACATGAGCGTTCCGGGCCCTCTCAACTTTCACCAAGAGGTTGATGGCAATGGATATCCCGGTCACTGCGTTCAGCTAGGTCGCGGTCTTCGCCGCATTCCAAAGCGCATCCATCTCCGCCAGCGAGGCCTGCTCCAGCGTCCGGCCCTGCGCTTCCAGCGCCCGCTCGATATAGGCAAAGCGCCGCTCGAATTTCGTGTTGGTGGCGCGCAACGCGGCTTCCGGATCGGCATCGACATGGCGGGCGAGGTTGACCAGCGCGAACATGAGGTCGCCGGTTTCTTCCGCCAGTTCCTCCTTGTCGTTGCGGTCCAGCGCGGCCTCGATCTCGTCGGCTTCCTCGCGGATCTTTGCCAGCACCGCGCGCGGGTCGTTCCAGTCGAAGCCGACGGTCGAGGCCTTGCGCTGCAGCTCCATCGCGCGCGTCAAGGCGGGTTGGCCGGCTTTCACGCCCGACAGCAGGGATTTGTGGGTCGGCGTCGTTTCTGGCGGCCGGCGCGCGGCGCGCTCGGCCTTCTCCTCGGCCTTGATGCGGTCCCAGACTTCCTTGACGTGGGAGGAGGCGAGATTGCCGTCCTTGTCGGCGAAGACGTGGGGATGGCGCCGGATCATTTTTCGCGTGATGGCCTCGACGACATCTCCAAAAGCGAAAGCGTTCTGCTCTGACGCCATCTGGGCGTGGAACACGACCTGGAGCAGGAGGTCGCCGAGCTCCTCGCGCAGATCGTCGAGATCGCCGCGGGTGATGGCGTCCACCACCTCATGGGCTTCCTCGATCGTGTAGGGCGCGATCGTCGCGAAATTCTGCTCGAGATCCCAAGGGCAGCCGGTCACCGGCGTGCGCAGCGCCGCCATGATCTCGATCAGGCGGGAAATGTCGCGGGAAGGGGTCATTACGGGGCAGTCTCCTGGCTCCAAAACCTTATGCCAAAAGTGGGCCGCCGTTCCCAGCGGCACGCGCTGGAACGGGCCGATTTCCACCGATTGGCGGGCCGCTCCCGCAGTGCTAAAGCGCGGGCCATGAGTGACGCATTTTCATCACAAACCGCGCTGGTGCTGTTTTCCGGCGGCCAGGATTCCACCACCTGCCTGGCCTGGGCGCTGAGCCGCTTCGCGCGCGTGGAGACGCTGGGGTTCGAGTACCGCCAGCGCCACGCCGTCGAGCTTGCCTGCCGCGACAGCCTGTTCGCCGGCGTCAGGGCGCTGCGCGCGGATTGGGCGGACAAGCTCGGCGAGAGCCACACGCTGTCGATCCCGACCTTGGCTGCGATCTCGGACACGGCGCTGACGCGCGATGTCGCGATCGCGATGGGCGCCGACGGGCTGCCCAATACATTCGTGCCCGGTCGCAACCTCGTATTCCTGACCTTCGCCGCGGCGCTGGCCTACCGGCGCGGCATCACCCACATCGTCGGCGGCATGTGCGAGACCGATTATTCCGGCTATCCCGATTGCCGCGACGAGACCATCCGCGCCATGCAGGCCGCGCTCTCGCTCGGCATGGCGAGGCCCTTCGAGCTGCACACGCCACTGATGTGGATCGACAAGGCCGCGACCTGGAAGCTTGCGCACGACCTCGGCGGCGATGGCCTCGTCGACCTGATCCGCGAGCAGTCGCACACCTGCTATCTCGGCGAACGCGGCGCGCAGCACGAGTGGGGCTATGGCTGCGGCGAATGCCCGGCGTGCAGCCTGCGGGCGAAGGGGTGGGCGGAGTATGTGGCGGGGAGCAAATAGCGCTCCAATCTCCGCTGTCATTCCCCGCGAAGGCGGGGAATCCAGTACGCCACGGCTTCTCCGTCTCCCGCGAACGTCTCTGGAATACTGGATCACCCGCCTTCGCGGGTGATGACAGCTGTGTTCGGGGAAACGGTGCCTGCACCACGCACGAAAAACTACCCCGCGAAATCCTCCGCACGCAGCTCGATCGGCTTGCCGTGCGGCGTCCGATCCGCGGCGTGATCCCAGGCATCCCGATAGCGATGCAGCGTCTCCGCGGATGCGACGCCCTTGCGCGCGACCAGTCCCTCCAGCGTGGCGAGCCAGTGCAGATAGTAGGTCTCGCCCGTATCAGGATCGCCGGCGGCCTGCGCACGCTTGATCTCGGAGGCCAGGGCTGCGGCCCATTCGGGCCAGGTGAACACGCCGCGCTCATGCAGTGTCAGCGCCATCGCGAAGGCATGGGCCTCCCAGGGCGCACGGAACACCGGGCCGTCATCATCGCGCGGAATGCTCGGAATTGCCGCGGTCGCGGCGGCAGCAGCCGTGCTGCTCATCACGCCGCGTCCAGATAGGGCTCGAACGCGTCGATCGACACTTTTGAGGTCGGATCGCCGTCCGCGCCCCAGAGATCGCGGCCCTCGAACACGACCGTGTAGAGCCATTGCGGATTTTCGCCGAGCTCGATCGCCGCCGAATCCGGAAACACGTGACAGCCATGGTTCAGCTCGACCACGCCGACATGGCCGCGCACATAGCGCGGCAGCCGCGTATGGGTGGCGGGATGAATGTTCTTGGCGCGCACCTTGTCGCCGATCTTGAACTTGGCGGGCGCCGGGGCAGGGCGGGCGAACTTGCCGCGCACCATGATCCGCTCGACCTGGCCGAGATCGAACTTGCCATGCTTGAGCGCCTTTGCGGGCTGCATGGCGTGGCCGGCCGCGACTTCCTCGCGGGTGAGGTAGCCCTTCTCGATCAGCATCTCCTCGAGGCCGAGGAACCATTTCTTGTAGTAGGAGCTGGAGAGATAGACGTGCGGCGGAATCGTCTCGCGATAGAACCGCGAGGTATCGATGTTGAAGGCGCCGGCCGCGCCCATCGCGCGCACCATCGCGAGAACGCGGGATTCCCATTCCTCGTGAAACATCGGCTCGTTCGGCTCGGGCTCGACCTTGCCGAACCCATCCATGCCGCCCATATCGTGCACGCCGTTCATGACGGCGCTCCAGGCTTTTTGGCAAAGCCGGTGCCGATCATGGAATCGCGGGTGACGAGCTCGGCGAGCTGTTCCTCGCTCCAGCCTTCGGTGCCTTCGGGCCGCATCGGCAGCACCAGGAAGCGCGTCTCGGCGGTGGAATCCCATACCCGGATCTCGATGTCCTTCGGCACCGTGACGCCGAAATCGGCCAGCACGCCGCGCGGGTCCTTCACCGCGCGCGAGCGGTAGGGCGCGGCCTTGTACCAGACCGGCGGCAGTCCGAGCATTTCCCAGGGGTAGCAGGAGCACAGCGTGCACACGACCATGTTGTGACGCTGCGGCGTGTTCTCGATCACGACGAGATGGTCGCYGACGCGGCTGACATGGCCGAGCGTGCCGACCGCCTTGGAGCCGTCCTCGAGCAGCGCTGCCTTGAAAGCCGGATCGGTCCAGGCCTTGGCGACGACACGGGCGCCGTTATGCGGACCGATCTTGGTCTCGTAGGCCTGGATGATGGCGTCGAGCGCGGCCGGCTCGACATAGCCTTTTTCGGTCAGGATCGTCTCGAGCGCGCGCACGCGCAGCTCGGTCTCGGAGAGTTCCGAATGATCGTGGTCGTGGTGATGATGGTGGTCGTGGTCGTGGTCCTGGCTCATGGTGCGAAAGATAGGCGAGTTTTTCCCCACCTGTCGAGCGTCCGTTGCAGCGCAATCCGGCCACGTATTCGTGACGCCGTTTGTGCGCTAGCATCGCCCCAAAGCGGATGGGGAACGCGGGTGATGGGCTCCGTCAAGATCGGGAAGGGCAGCCGGGCATTGATCGCGCCTCGGACAATCCGTATACGCCGCGTTGGGACAAAAGCGGCCCGGTCAACGAGCCGGTAAAATGCCGTTGAAATCGAGGGGGAGGGCCCATGACCGCTAGCTCGCAGGCGCCTGAGGCGACGGGGTTTCACTGGAAGCTGATCGCGCCGCTCGTGGTGTGGCTGGCGATCTATCTGTGGCCGGTGCCGGCCGGGCTCAACGTCAATCAGTGGCACTATTTTGCCGTCTTTGCCGCCGTCATCACCGGGCTCATTCTGGAATCGATGCCGGTCGGCGCCGTCGGACTGATCGGGCTCACCGTCGCCGGCGTCAGTGGCTACATCGATCCCGATCCGACCAAGTCGCTGCGCTGGATGCTGGCGGGCTTTGCCGAAAGCACGGTCTGGCTGATCGTCGGCGCTTTCGTGTTCTCGATCGGCTATCGCAAGAGCCAGCTTGGCCGGCGTATTGCGCTGGTGCTGGTGCAAAAGCTCGGCAGCAACACGCTCGGCCTCGGCTATGCGGTGGCGATGGCGGACTTCCTGCTGGCGCCGGCAACGCCCTCGAACACCGCGCGCAGCGGCGGCATCGTCTATCCCATCATCAGCAACATCCCGCGCATCTACGGCTCCGAGCCCGGACCGACCGCCGGCAGGATCGGCACCTACGTGATGTGGACCGCGTTCGCGGCCACCGCGGTGACGAGCTCGCTGTTCTTCACCGCGCTCGCGCCCAACGCGGCGGCGCTGGCGATCGCCAAGAAGACGGTCGGTGTCGAGGTGAGCTGGGGCCAGTGGTTCATCGGCTTCGCGCCGTTCGGCATCCTGCTGATGATCCTCGTTCCGCTGCTGAGCTACGCGGTGTGCCGGCCGGAGGTGAAGCGCAGCCCGGAGATTTCCGAATGGGCGGGGAAGGAGCTCGCGGAGATGGGCCCGATGTCGCGCAACGAGTGGATCATGCTGGGCCTGATCGTGCTCGCGATGTTCCTGTGGATCGCGGGCTCGAGCCCGGACATCCACGTGCCCGTGCTCGGCTCGAACTTCGTCAATGCCACCACCGTCGTGTTCATCGTGATCTCGCTGATGCTGGTCACCGGCGTGATCGAGTTTGCCGACATCGTCAGCGAGAAGGGCGCCTGGGAGGTGTTTTTCTACTTCACCTCGCTGCTCACGCTGGCCTCGGGACTGAACGAGATCGGCTTCATCAAATGGTTTGCGACCGAATATGCGAAACCGCTCGCCGGGCTCACGCCATCGACCGCGATGATCCTGCTGGTCGCGCTGTTCTTCTGGATCCATTATTTCTTCTCGAGCATCACCTCGCATGCCGCAGCCGTGCTGCCGGTGGTGCTCGCGGTCGGATCGGGCATCCCTGACCTGCCGGTCACGACGCTCGCCTTGCTCTGCATGTATTCGCTCGGCCTGATGGGCGTGATTTCGCCGTACGCGACCGGTCCGGCGCCGATTTATTTCGGCAGCGGCTATATCGGGAAGCGGCAGTTCTGGGGCTTCGGCCTGATCTTCGGGCTGCTCTATTTCGGCGGACTGCTGCTGATCGTGCTGCCGTGGTTGCAGATGGTCCGGTAGGGCGAGCCCGGGGAACACCCCGCAAGATGAATTTTCTTCGCCGGGGAGGGTTTTGGAAAACTTTGTCCAATCCCTTGCAAATATCTGAAATTGCAAGAAAGACCTGAAAGGGCGATGCTGCGTGTTGCAGTGCAGCGTTCGCTTGGAACCGCATGCCCTCTGGCTTCCCCCGTCGCTGATGCGACTTTCTCTCGCGCCCCACGGCATGCGAGCAGACGATCCGTTGTGAAAGAGATGAACGCGCACCAATCAGTGGCGACCGGCCTGCCGATCGAGCCCCGCGAGGCGATTTCACCCGCTGCCGGGCCGGACGCGATGGTCCGGTTCGCTGGCATTTCGAAAACCTATCCGGCCTATCGCGGCAAGCCCGGCGTCCGTGCGCTTGAAGGCATCGACTTTGCGATTCCGCGCGGGGCGATCACCGGCGTGATCGGCCGCTCCGGCGCCGGCAAGTCGAGCCTTGTCCGGCTCATCAACGGGCTGGAGAAGCCGACCACGGGCCGCGTTGTCGTCGACGGCCGCGACATCTCGGCGCTGGCCGGCCGTGAGCTGCGGCTGGCACAGCGCTCGATCGGCATGATCTTCCAGCATTTCAACCTGCTGTCGTCGCGCACGGCGGCCGACAACATCGCGCTGCCGCTGGAGATCGCCGGCTGGGCCAAGGCCGACATCAAGGCGCGGGTGGCCGAGCTGCTCGACCTCGTCGGTATAGCCGACAAGCACGATCGCTACCCTTCCGAACTCTCCGGCGGCCAGAAGCAACGCGTCGGCATTGCGCGCGCGCTCGCGACCCGGCCGAACGTGCTGCTGTCGGACGAGGCGACCTCAGCGCTCGATCCGCAAACCACCCGCGCGATCCTGGATCTGCTCGCCAACATCAACCGCGAGCTCGGCGTGACCATCGTGCTGATCACCCACGAAATGTCCGTGGTGCGTCAGCTGGCCAAGGAAGTCGTCGTGCTCGACGCCGGTCATGTCGTCGAGAGCGGCCACGTCGCCGACATCTTCACCCATCCGAAGCATCCGATCACGCAGTCCTTCCTCGCCGAGGCGACCGGCGACAGCCTTCCGGTGTCGCTGGCGAGCCGGATCGTGCCGGAGCCGGTTGCAGGCGGGCAGGCGGTGATCCGCGTCCAGGTGCGCGGCGCTGGCGCCGGGGATACGCTGGTCGCGCGGCTCGCGCGCGAGCTCGGCATCGACGTGGCGCTGCTGGCGGCCCGCATCGACGAGATCGGCGGCCAGCATGTCGGCTCGCTGGTGCTTGGCATTCCTCTTGGCATTCCCGGCGGCGAGGGCGCCGCGAGCCGGGCACTCGCCTGGCTGTCTCAACATCAATTCCTGGCGGAGCGTCTCGGCCATGTCGCCTGAGCTCATCAACCTGATCATCCAGGCCACCGGCGAAAGCCTGTTCATGGTCGGGGTCGCGGCGCTGCTCGGCACCGTCTTCGGCCTGCCGCTCGGCGTTTTCCTCGCCACCAGCCGCAAGGGAGAGCTGTTCGCGGCCCCCGCAATCAACGCCGTGCTCGGCATCGTCGTCAATGCCACGCGCTCGACGCCCTTCATCATCCTGGTGGTCGCCATCATCCCGTTCACGCGCCTCATCGCCGGCACCTCGATCGGCTCGACGGCGGCGATCGTGCCACTGACGATCGCCTCGACGCCGTTCATCGCGCGCCTGGTGGAAGCGGCGATCCGTGAGGTCGATGGCGGCCTGATCGAGACCGCGTCCTCGTTCGGCGCCTCACCCATTCAGATCGTGTTCAAGGTGCTGATCCCCGAGGCGCTGCCGGGCCTGTTGCTGGCGCTGACGCTCGCGGTGGTCAGCCTGCTCGGCTACTCCGCCATGGTCGGCGCGGTCGGGGGCGGGGGCTTAGGGGATCTCGGCATCCGCTACGGCTACCAGCGCTTCATGCCGGAGATGATGCTGGCCGTCGTCGTCGTGCTGATCGCGTTGGTGCAGCTCGTGCAGAGCGCCGGCGACTATCTGGCGCGCCGGGTCAACCGCCGGCTACGGCATCGCTGACACTTTTCAAGCCCGCCGCTACGCCGCCGGCGGGTAGTAGAGAAATTCGATCATCAGGCAGCCGTCGCGGGTGAAGAACGGTCCATGCTCGACATGGGCCGGCCGCACGGCATAGGTGCCAGCCTCCAGCCGCCGCGCTTCCTGTGCCGCCGTGCCGATCGAAAGCGAGCCCGAGATCAGAAACACTTCCTCGCACCAATCGTGCGAGACCGGATGGCCTACGGACGCACCGGCGGCCCAGCGCGACAGCCGCGTCACCGCGCCCGTCCGCTCCGGGTGATTGAAGCGACCGGACAGGATCTTTTCCTCAACCCCGACATAGCCGGGGACGGCCCGCCAACCATCATCGGCCAGCGCGTCGAAAAACTCCCTGTGGTCCTTCATGAAGCGACCGAAGCCGGGCTCCGCCATGCCATCATCTCCCGAGCTGATCCTGACACGGATCGACCTTACAGCAGGCCGATGGTGTTTCCCACCCGATGCCGATCCGGACGGAGAGTGCCGCGGTCCGGCCTGCACGGTGACCACGCAGCTCGGTGAACCCCGCCTCGATCCACGGGCGCATTGGTCGCACGTGCTGCGCACACGTCTGGAGAGATTCTAGGGCCGTTCCTATCGCACTCGGAAAGCGCCTGCGTTAGGGCGAGGACTCAAAAATCGTACCGGCAAAGCCGGCAACTTTGGAACCTCGATGAGAGCGCTATTCGGTCGGTTGCATCGCTGGGCGGGACTGCTCACGGCAGGATTCCTGTTCTTCTCCGGCATCACCGGGGCGATCATCTCCTGGGATCATGAGATCGACGACGTGCTGAACCGGCACCTGTTCGACGTCACCAGCAAGGGCCCGGCCATTCCCTCCATCGAGCTCGCCAAACAGATCGAGCAGCGCGATCCGCGGGCGCGCGTGGTCTACCTCTTCATGACACCGGAGGAGGGCCAGTCGCTGTGGTTCTTCGTCATGCCGCGGATCGATCCGGCGACCGGCAAGCGCTACGCGCTCGATTACAATCAGATATTCCTCGACCCCAACACCGGCGCGGAGCTCGGCCGGCGCTACTGGGGCGCGGTGTGGCCGGTGACACGGGAGAACTTCGTCTCGTTCCTCTACAAGCTGCACTACACGATGCACATTCCGGAGTTCTGGGGCAGCGACCGCTGGGGCATGCGGGTGCTCGGCATCATCGCCATCGTCTGGACCATCGATTGCTTCGTCGGCTTCTATCTCACGCTGCCCTCCCGGCGGCGCGCCAGCGCCACGCGGGCGCCCGCGGTCGCGCGCCAGCTCGACCGGGGTTTTTGGGCGCGCTGGGCGCCGGCCTGGACCATCAAGACAAGCGGCAGCGCCTACCGGATCAATTTCGACATCCACCGCGCCTTCAGCCTGTGGACCTGGGCACTGCTGTTCGTCATCGCCTTCACGGCGTTCTCGCTGAATCTCTATTTCGAGGTGTTTTCGCCGCTGATGAAGATGGTGTCGAACTACACGCCGACGCCCTATGAGCAGCGGCCGTACCGCGATCTCGACGATCCCATCGAGCCCAAGGTCAGCTTTGCCGAGATCGCCGCGCGCTCCAGCGCCGACGGCCAGGGGCGGGGGTGGACCACCCCGATCGGTGCGATCAGTTACGGGCCCGCCCATGGTGTCTATGCGGCGGCGTTCTTTCACCCCGGCGACGACCACGGCGCCGGCGGCGTCGGGCCCGCGCAGCTCTATTACGACAGCGAGGATGGACGTCCGATCGGCGAAAGGCTGCCCTGGGTCGGCACCGCCGCCGACATCTTCGTGCAGGCGCAGTTTCCGCTGCATTCGGGCCGTATCGTCGGACTGTTCGGCCGCGTCCTGATCTCGATCATGGGCCTGGTGGTGGCGGCGCTTTCGGTCACCGGCGTCGTGATCTGGTGGCGCAAGCGCCGCGCCCGCGTCCGCGTGCGTGAGACCGCCGCGGTACGGCTGAGCCGGCAGCTCACGCCGGCGGAGTAGGGCTAGGCGAACTGGTCAAGAACCGATGTTCTGGAAGGCCCGCGCGACGCCGTGAATGGCAAGAACATGATGGTACTATTCCCGGGACTGCTGACGATTCCGGCGAAATGGTTCGGCGGTTCATCGCGCAGCGTTGGCAAAGGACACGAGGGACACAATGGCCGCCCAGATCATGATCCTCAATGGACCGAACCTCAATTCTCTCGGCATCAGGGAGCCGCACATCTACGGCCGGACGACGCTGAAGGAGATCGAAGCGAGCTGCCAGGCTCTGGCCGATCAGCTTGGCGTCTCGATCGCGTTCCATCAGTCCAATATGGAGGGCGAGCTGGTCAACCTGATCCAGTCCGCCCATGGCAAGGCGGATGCGATCATCATCAATCCGGCGGGCTATTCCTTCACGTCGATCGCGTTGATCGATGCGCTGAAGATTTTTGAGGGGCCGAAGATCGAGCTGCATATCTCGAATATCCATGCGCGCGACGCGCTTCACCGCCATTCGATCACGTCGAGTGCCTGCACGGCGGTCATTTGCGGCCTGGGCCCATACGGCTATCTTGCCGCGATGCTGGCGGCCGTTCAGCGGCTCGGACAATTGCCCGACACGATCCCGCCGGCTCTTCACGGGCTCGCGGCCGGCCCTCGCGGATGAACCTTCCCGCCCGGCACCGGCACAAAGACTGGAGGTCGCTCCCAGYCCGCGGACATTGAATGAGATCGCTCGCCTTGCTCTGCCTGCTCGTCTTTGGCACCTGCGCACATGCGGCCACACAAGAGCAGCACTACCTCGACCTGCGTGATCGCTACATCGCAAAGTTCTCGAAGGCTGCGGAGAGCGACGAGACCACCAGGCAGCACGATGCGGCGCTCAAGGAACTGACAGCCGTGCTGCGCGGCCTGGTCGGGCCCGTCACCATCAAGGGGCTGCCGGCAGACGGCAAGTCGAACGCCGACACGCTCTTCAAAGGCGACTCGGGCTTCGGCCATCTCGATGGGCTCGGTTTCGCTTCGGAAGGCGACAAGATGCAAGCCGTGGTGACGACGACCACCTTGCTCAAGCACTGGCTTGCCGAGCACCGCGAGGACGGCATGCCGCAGGAGATCGGCGCGGCGTTCAGGTCGGACCGCCTCTATTATTATGCGATCCAGGACGCGGCTTTCGCCAAATATGCCGAGCTGCCGATCACAAAGCCCGCAGCGGCGAGCGTCGCGGTCGCCGTGCTGGGCGTGCGCGGCAATGGCGATCTCAAGGGACCGCCGAATGAAATCGACGTCGTCGCGATCCGGGGCGACAAGGTCTTCTTCCTCGCCGCAACCGACGCTGTGAAGACGGCCGAAATCCCGGCCTGCGAGAAGGTCTGGAAGCAGATGATGGCCAAGCCCATCGACAAGAAGGACCCGCGCGGTGACATGACCCGCGAAGACAATGCGATGAGCGCCTTTACTGCGTGCTTCGACAAGGCGGCGCCGAGCCAGAGCTGGTTCGCCGCGGCCGTCAGGAAGGCGCAGAGCCAGTTGGACCTGCTGCCGCTGCGTTAGCGCGCACTCCCACCGCGATTCCACCCACGGCCGCCCTCGCCAAAGATCTCGTAGCCGGTCGGCGTCACCGCGACCGTGTCCTCGAGCTTGATGAAGCCGCGGCTGGGATGCTTCATGGTGGTCTCGATCGACACCACCATGCCGGGCTCGAGCGGCAGCCTTGCATCGACATCGTCATAGGGAACCGGACCCTTGGCGGTCAGGCGAGGGGCCTCGTGGCTGACCAGGCCCATGCCATGCGCGAGGAAATCGGTGCAGTCGCGCCGGGTGATCTGGGCGAGCTGCCGCTCGGCCGCGACGTAGATGTCGCCGCCGAGAGCGCCCGGCCGGACCGCGGCGAAGGCTGCGCGCTGCACCGCCTCGATCTCGGCCAGGCAATCCGTCAACTCGGCATCCGGCTCGYCCAGCACGGCCATGCGCGCGAGGTCGCCGATATAGCCGTGATAATTGCCGCCGGAGTCGAGCGAGAGCACGTCGCCTTGCTCCCAGCGTTGCGCCGACGGCGCCCGATTGTGGCTGCTGCCGCAGGCCAGCAGGCAATATTCGAAGGTCAGCCCGCGGTTGACTTCGGCGACGCGCAAGCCGTCCGACAATTGCTGCTTGGTGGTCCCGGGACCGTGCCCGGCGATCACCTCCAGCATCGAGGCGATCACCAATTCCGACGCGGTCTTGAGTTTTGCCAGCTCGTCCGCCGACTTGACCGCGCGCAGCCGCTCCAGCACGAGGAGCGCGTCCCTGAGCTCGGCGCCGGGCAGGGCGTCGGCAAGCGCCTGTCCCGCGTCCATCGGCAGGAACGCCATCTCGACGCCGATCCGCTTCATCCGCACCCCGGCTTCCTTCAGGACCTTTACGGCCCGCTTGATGGCGTCGACCGAGCCGTTGGACTCGGTCCGGACCTGCGGCACCCAGGGCGGCGCCACGGCGCGCTGATGGGTCTCCAGCCGATGTCCGATATAGACGGCCTTGTCCGGCGCGCCCTTGGCATAGACCAGGACCGGCAGATAGCGGCTGACGCCCACGGCATCCATGTAGTCGAAGAAGATCGCGCGCTCGGCCCCGAGCAGGTACTGCACATTGTGCTTGGAGGTCGCGACCAGGACGTCGAGATGAGCCGCCTCCATCAGGCGGTCGAGCTTGGCGGCATCGAATGGCATGGTGCGAGAGCCGGTCGCGCGGGCGACGTTCTCCTTCATGATGGACCTCCCATTGGCGGCGCGGCTCGAAGCGGCTGCGTCCGTTGTCTGGCGCTCGTTTGGTGATTGATTGTGCGCCGGGAGAGGGGTTCTGGGTAGCCTTTTCTGGGTAGCCCTGGAGCCGTGCTTCTTCACCAAGGAGTGAGCTTGCCGACGCTCAGCCGGCCATCCGGTGCAACATACCGTCTTGTTCTCAAATCATTCCGACAAGGCATTCGTGCTTGCCCCCGCTCGTCCAATGTTGCCGGCAAAAGTCGGCTCGGACTATTGCGACCTCACGAGGTGACAGGCGGACATGTGCCCACGCCCCGCTTTCCCCGCGCCGCGCGGCTTGAGAAAAGGGACTTCCTCGGCACATCTCGGCTCGGCGAGCGGGCAGCGCGTGCGGAACCGGCAGCCAGAGGGTGGATCGATCGGGCCGGGCACATCCCCCGAAAGCCGAATCCGCGCCTTTCGCTCGGCCGAGACGTCGGGGTCCGGGATCGCCGAGAGCAGGGCTTGCGTATACGGATGCTGGGGCGCGGTCATGATGTCTTCCACTGGCCCGACCTCGACGATCCGCCCCAGATACATCACCGCGATCCGGTCGCTGATGTAGCCCACCGCGGCCAAGTTGTGCGCCACGAAGACATAGGTCAGGCCGAGCTCGCGCTTCAAGTCGCCCATGAGGTTGAGGATCTGTGACTGTACCGAGACGTCGAGGGCCGAAATCGGCTCGTCCGCGACGATCAGCCGTGGCCGCATGATCAGCGCCCGCGCGATGCCGATCCGCTGCCGCTGTCCGCCCGAAAACTCATGCGGAAACCGGTCCATCGCATCAACGGGCAGGCCGACCTGGCTCAGCACTTCGGCGACCTTGTCCGTCAGCTCCGGCTTCCCGATGCGACCCTGCGCGCGCAGCCCCTCGGAGACGATCGCCCGCACCTTCATCCGCGGATCCAGGGAGTCGTTGGGATCCTGGAAGATGTATTGCAGTTGTCGCCGCGCCAGTTTGCGCGCCTTGCCGCCGAGTTCCGCGAGGTCGTTGCCCTCAAGGCTCACGTGCCCCCGGGTCGGCGTGGTCAGGCCGACGATGAGCTGCGCCGTCGTCGTCTTGCCGCAACCGGATTCACCCACCAGCCCCAGCGTCTCGCCCTCGTAGACGTCGAGGTAAAGGTCGTCCACCGCCTGGACCACCGCCTTGCCCTTCGGCGAGCGCGTGGTGAAATGCTTGGTCAGGCCGCGCAGTTGCAACAGCGATTCAGCCATCGGAGGTCTCCACGGCGGCGGCATCGGACAGCAGCAGCCAGCAGGAGGCCGCGTTTTCACCGCTGCGCACTTGGGGCGGGGCGGCATCGCGGCAGCGTGCCATGGCCTGTGGGCAGCGGTTGGCGAAACGGCAGCCCACAGGCCAGAGCTTCGAGCTCGGCACGATCCCGGGGATCGAGCTGAGGCGCATGTTGCGGTCCATCCCCAGACGGGGGATGCAGGCCATCAGCCCGCGGGTATAGGGATGGCGCGGCGCGGACAGCACCTGTTTCACCGGGCCGGTCTCGACAACCTGGCCGCCATACATCACGGCGACCTCGTCGCAGATCTCGGCGACGACTCCGAGATCATGGGTGACGAACATCACGGCCATGCCAAGCTCCTGGCGCAGCTTGACGATCAGTTCGAGGATCTGGGCCTGGATCGTGACATCCAGAGCGGTCGTTGGCTCGTCGGCGATCAGCAGGCTGGGATCGCAGGTCAGCGCCATCGCGATCACCACCCGCTGGCGCATGCCGCCCGACAATTCGTGCGGGTAGCTGTCGACACGCTTTTCCGGCGCGGGAATCCCGACGAGACCCATCAGCTCCACCGCGCGCTCCCGCGCCGCGCCCCGGGAAATCCGCCGGTGCAGCTGCAGGTTCTCGATGATCTGCTCGCCCACCGTGAAGACCGGGTTCAGCGAGGTCATCGGTTCCTGGAAGATCATCGCGATCTCGTTGCCGCGCAGGCCGCGCAGCGTCCGCTCGTCCTCCCGCACCAGATCGCGCCCCTTGAACAGGATCCGGCTGCCGGGCTCGATCCGGCCTGGCCGCTGGATCAATCCCATGATCGAGGCGCCGGTGACACTCTTGCCCGAACCGGACTCGCCCACGACCCCCATGATGCGTCCTGCGTGGATCGTGAGATTGACCCCGTCGACCGCCTTGGCCACGGCGTCGCCGGTGTGGAAATAGGTGCGCAGATCGCGCAGCTCGAGAAGTGCGCCGGTCTCCTTCATGAGGCCATGTCCAGTTCCGCCTCGGGGTGATGCGCGTTCCAGTTCAGCGCCTTCTCGAACTGGCGGCTGGCCCGCAGCACCAGCGCCTCCTCGTTCGGGCGGCCGATGATCTGCAGCCCGACCGGCATGCCGCCGACGAAGCCGCAGGGCACGCTGGCCGCGCAGTAGCCGGCGACGTTCACTGGCAATGTGTAGGAGACGAGTGCCGGAATCCGTTGGGTCATGTCATTCGGATCGATGACGGGCGAGGTGATGCCGATGGTGGGCGCAAGGATCAGGTCGGTCTCGGCGAAGAGTCCGTCCATGTAGCGGATGAACTCCGCACGGCGCATCACCGCGCGGGAATATTGCGAGCCAGTCACTTCCGAGGCCCATTCGAAGCGGGTGCGCGCATAGGGCGTGAGCTGGCTGCACGTCGCCTCGTCGCGCATCAGTTGCTCGCCCAGAGTGGCATGCCGGTCGACGAACTCCAGCACCCGCCAGGCTTCGTCGAGACCCTCCGTCGCAAGGACGACCGCCTCATCGCGCAGATCGGCGCCGAAATCGGTGATAAGCTCGGCGGCGGCGCGTACTGTGCGCAGCACCTCCGGATCGGTGAAACCCTGCGCGAACCTGTTGTCCCACCAGGTCGCACGCACGCCTTCGATGCCATTTTCCAGACTGCCCAGGTAGTCGGGCGGCGTGTCGATCCGGCAGAACGGATCCTGCGGCATCGGTTCGGCGATGACCTGCAGGAGCGTCGCCGCATCCCGTACGTCCCGTGCCATCGGCCCGACCGCGGTGCAGAACACCGCGGAGCCCAACCCGCCATGGCGCGGCACACGCCCGAAGCTCGGCAGAAGGCCGAAGATGCCGCATTGGGCCGATGGCAGACGGATCGAACCACCCGAGTCGCTGCCGATGGCGAGCGGACCGAAGCCCGAGGCCAGCGCGGCCGCCGCCCCGCCGCTGGAACCGCCCGAGGTCTTCTTGCGGTCCCAGGGATTGCGGCATTCCTCGGAAATCAGCCCCACCGTCCGCCAATACATGCCGAATTCCGGCGTATTGGTCTTGCCCAGGATCACGCCGCCAGCGGCACGGATGCGCGCGGCGCAGATGCTGTCCCGCTCGGGCACGTGATCGACGAAAGCCTTCGAGCCGCTGGTGGTCCGCAGCCCCCGGGTGAAGAACTGATCCTTGATCGTCACCGGGACGCCGGTCAGCGGGCCCAACTTCTCCCCGGCGGCGACGCGGCGGTCGACGGCGCGCGCCTCTGCGAGGGCCATCTCGCCCGCCACGGTCAGGAACGAATGGATGCCGCCGTCGTAGCGCGCTATCCGCTTCAGCAGCAGGCGGGTGATCTCTTCGGCGGAGCTTTCACCGCTGGCCACCAGCCCGTGCAGACGCCAGGCCGGTTGCCAGTGAATATCGTTTTCCAAACTCATGTCACTTCTCCGCTTTGGGATCGAATTTGTCGCGCAACCCATCGCCGAGCAGCAGGAAGCCAAGCACGATGAGCACGATGGCTGCGCCGGGGGCGAGCACCAGCCAGGGGGCATGCGTCATGACCGAGGTGGAGTCCGCGATCATCCCGCCCCAGGTCGGGGTCGGGGGCTGAATGCCCATGCCGAGGAAGGAGAGGGCCGATTCCGTCAGCAGGGCGGCGGTGATCGTCGAGGCGGTCTCGATGATCAGGGGGGTGGAGATATTGGGCAGCACATGGACGAGCAGGTTGCGCCAGGCCGGAACGCCCAGCACCTGGGCGGCCTTGACGAATTGCCGCTCGCGCAGCGACAGGGTTGCCCCACGGGCCACCCGGGCGAATGGCGGCACGAAGAGCACGCCCATCGTCATGATCAGATTGCTCAGGCTGTTCCCCAGCACGGCAACCAGGGCGATCGCCAGGAGCAGCGGTGGAAAGGCCTGCAAGACGTCAAGAAGACGCATCAGCAGGAGGTCCGCCTTGCCTCTGGCATAGCCCGCGGCCATGCCCCAGCTTGTCCCCACGACAAGGGCGAAGGYGGTCGCGGCGGCCGCCACGATCATCGAGCTGCGGGAGGCGTAAAGCGTTCGCGTCATCACGTCACGCCCGAGCAGATCGGTGCCGAAGGGATGCGCCGCAGAGGGCGGCCGCATCGACATTCCGACGAGATCATTCGGACCGAAGGGCAGGAGCAACGGCCCGAGCAGGGCACATGCCAGCAGGATCAGCAGCAGCGCGGCCCCGGCCTGCACCAGCAGGTTCTGACGCCGGAAAGCGGCCAGCGGGTGCAGAGCAAGCCGCCGTGCGCGCGCCGCTTCTGGGGCGGCGGTGTATGGGATCGTGTTGTCCGTCATGGTCAGATCCGCGGGTCAAGGCGGTGATAGGCCAGGTCGACGGCGAGGTTGATCAGCACCACCATCGCGCCGACGACGATCACCGCCCCCTGCACCAGCGTGTAGTCCCGGCTGCTGATCGCGCTCAGCATCAGTTGGCCCAGCCCCGGCAGGCCGAAGACCTGCTCGACCACCACCACACCCGAAATCAGCTGTGCCGCAATCAGGCCCGAGGCGGTGACCACCGGCAGCAGTGCCGTTCGCAGCCCGTGTTTCAGCAGGACCCGCCAGGGGCCGGCCCCTTTGGCCCGGGCCATGGCGATATATTGCTCGCGCATGACTTCCAGCATCGCGCCCCGCGTGTAGCGCATGATCGTCGCAGCGGCGGCCAGCGACAGCACGGCGGAGGGCAGCAGCAGCCCCTCGATCGCCCCCCAGAAATCAGTCTGGAAATCAATGCTGCTGAAAAGCTGCACCGACGGCAGATACAGCGAGAAGAACAGGACGGCGGTGACGCTGGCCACGAAGGTGGGTACCGCCATCCCGGCCAGCGAGACGATCCGCAGCGCGGCGTCCAAGCTTCGCCCCCGTCGCGCGGCGGCGAGTACGCCGGCCGGAATACCGATCACCACCGAGATGACGAGCGACATCAGCGTCAGCGCCAGGGTCACCGGCAGATGCGCCAGAATCTCGCCCGAGACCGGCACGTTATGCACCAGCGATTTGCCAAGATTGCCGTGCACCACCCCGTTGATCCAGGTGAAATATTGCACGGTCAGGGGCTGGTCCAGGTTGAGGCTGCGGCGGATGTTCCGCGCCTCTTCGGAATCCGAGGCAATCTCGCCCCCGGCGATGACGCTCACGACATCGCCAGGAATGAGATGGACGAGCGAGAAGCTGACCACCGACATCCCGATCAGGACGGGCACCAGCAAAGCCAGGCGGCGCAGAAGATGGGCGAACATCATGGGACTCTCGATCGCGTGGCGGAGGCGAGCCAGGCCTGACGCAGCAACACGCGCTGTGCGTAGGGGGTTGTGTGGTAGCCGCGCAGCTTCTCGCTCCAAATCTCGAACTGCAGCGGGATCGCGGCGGGGAACAGCGCATAGGCCTGATCGGCGATGCGGTGCTGCATCTCACGGTAGATCGCGACCCGCTTGGCGACATCGGTGGTCGCCCGTCCCTCGGTGAAGAGTGCGTCGATCTCCGGATCCTTGGTCTTGCCGGGGTTGACGCTCGACGCGGAGGCAAACCGGATCCTCAGATTCGACTCCGCGTCGGGTGCCGGTGCCAGGTCGGCCATGCTGATCGGGCTCAGCGTGCCCTGGARATCCTTGACCAGGCTGCCCCAGTCTTTCTGCTCGATCTTGATGCGGATGCCGATCCGCGCCACCTGCTGCTGCACGATCTGTGCGACCGCCACGTCGCTGGAGGTCTGCGGAGAGACCGCGAAGACGGTGTCGAACCCGCCCGCATGGCCGGCCTCTGCCATCAGTGCCTTGGCCTGCGTCAGATCCGGGGTCTGGTAGGGCAGTGCCAGGACCTCGGCGCTTGGGACCGCATAGGGCGCCTGCGCCGGCGGGATCGCCGCCGAAAGTACCGCCCGCCCACGCCAGACGATATCGGCGATCTGCTGGCGGTCGATCGCCAGACTGAAGGCGCGGCGAACCCGGACATCGTTGAAGGGCGGCACCCGCTGGTCGAGCTCCATCAGCAGCACAGCATTGTTGTCCTGCTGCTTGGGCGTGACGAACCCTCTGGTTCTTGCCAGCTGGTCGACCACTTCCGGCGTGTTGAGCCAGGTCAGCGCCGCCGATCCGCTGCGCAGGGACGCCACCCGGCTGCCTTCATCCGGAATGATGCGGAACTCCAGCCCGTCCAGGTAGGGCAGGCCGGGTTCGTAGTAATCCTCGTTGCGCGACAGCTTCAGCACCGAATTGGAGACGAAGCTCCCGAACTTGAACGGGCCGGTCCCGGCCCCGCCGGAGATCAGGTCGCCACGCTGGGTCACGTCGGCCTGCGAGACGATGGCTGAATATTTCACCGTCGCCAGGTAGTTCAGCAGGGGCGAGAAGGGCGCGGACAAATGGAAGATGACGCTGCGCGCGTCCGGAGTTTCGACCGACTGGATGGCGGCAAAGAGCGACTTCCACGGCGACGCGGTGTCCGGGTTTGCGATCCGGTCAAAGGTGAATTTCACATCCGCGCTGGTCAGCGTCTGACCGTTGTGGAATTTCACGCCGTCGCGCAGCGTGAAGCGGTAGGTCAGATCGTCGACCATCTCGTAGGAGGCGGCCAGGTCCGGTTCGACCTTGGTGCCGCTGTCATCCCAGCGCAGCAGACAGCCGTAGATCTGTTCGGTGATGTTGGTCGTCGCGAACGCCGCCGATTTGTGCGGGTCGAGGCTGGGAGGATTGGCGTCCTGGGCGATCACCAGGATCCCGCCGCGAACCGGATTGTCGATCGCCTGGGCGCGCGCCGGCCTCGACAGTACCGTCCCGGAGAATGCCAGCAGCGAGGTTCCGCCGCGCAGGAATGTCCGCCTGTTCACGTTCAACATCGTCGTTCCCGTTGCCAAATGTCACAATTCGATCGCGCTCCGGCGAACCGCCGCCGCCCTGCAAGCATCCGTCTATTGGAGCGAGATCGACCCCATGCAACAATGGCCGCCGACGCAAATAACTATAACCGAAAGGCTATAGAGTGGAGCTGCAGCAGCTGCGGTACTTCCTGGTGGTGGCGAACCATCTGAATCTTTCTCAGGCCGCTGAAACATTGAGCATTTCTCAACCCGCTTTGTCCAAAATGATGGCACGGCTGCAGCACCAGTTGAGCGTTCAGCTCTATGTCCGGAAAGGCCGTGGAATAGCCCTGACGGATGCGGGCATCGCGCTGAGAAGTCGCGCGGAATCGATCATCTATCGGATGGATGAAGCCGAACAGCTGATGACCGACATGCGGGCCGGCCTTTCCGGTCACGTCCGTATCGGCGCGGGCCCGTCGTTCCTGACACAGATCCTTCCCGAGGCGATTGCCGAGCTGGCCGAGAAGCAGCCCAATGTCCGCTACACCATCCGCGAGGGCACCACGGACGAACTCTACGAATGGATCAAGACGCGCGAGATCGACTATGCCCTCCTGGGCTGGGTCAAGTCGGACCATACCAGGGCCAGCCTGGATTCCGCGCTGGCCTACAACCGTTTGCTGGTCGACGACCTGGTCATCGTCACCCGCAAGGACCATCCGCTCCAGCTTCGACCGCCGCAATCCTTCAAAGAACTCGCCCAATACAGGTGGTTGCTCCCGCGGATGAGTACCAATCTGCAGGACGAGTTGAACCACGTGTACGTGAGCAAGGGCGAAGAGTTACCTGCGGCCCATATCCTGACGAGTTCGCTTTTCATAACCTTCGCGTTTCTGCGCCGAACCAACCTCGTGACAATACTTGCGCGCAGTGCGCTGTCAGGGATCGACACGGCGGGGATTGTCCCGCTTGAACAGCCTTGGCTCCGGCTGGAGCGCGAGGCCTGCCTGGTGACCTTGAAGGGCATGCAACTCCCGGCCGCGGCGAGCGCCGTGATGGAAAAGGTCCGCAACCGGCTCGTGACAAGGCAGGTCAGTGGCAAGGAAACTGTTCTGGAAGCCTCTGAGGATAACCAACCGCCGAGGGCCGCAGTCGCAATGAACTGTGATGAACGCTTGGGATAGTTTCAGAGTTTGACAGAGGAGGGGCAGGTCGTGCCCCTTGCCGGCTTCCYAGCCAAGACTTCAAGAAAGTCGGGTGTCCGGCCCTGCATCAGCTCGATGTACATGCAGGTCTTGAGTAGAAGTGACGGGCCTCCAATCCAGCCGCCGCGGACGAATGGGACATCACTGTCTCGCCGGCACGCCAACGTTTTTCGCGGATGCGGGCGAATGGGACGAAGAAGGCTGCTCCGGTTTTGCCGGATGAGTTTCTTGCGGATGCCGGGCATAGAGGGGCGCGACGAGGGCAGGATGTTGCGCTGGTAAGCGACAGCGGCACACGAATCTCGACCGTCCGAATGACCTAGACTCGAATAGGGCATGAATGACTCAGATCCAACCAGAGCCGACAGCCGCCTCCGGCTGCCCATTCCTTGATTCGCATAAGGTATATTATGGAATATCTTTATATCGAATTGGATCAAATGTTTAGACGGAATTCCTGCCACCCCGCATTCGGTCCGGCCTCCGTTCTCACCCAGGCCATTGCGCTTCCTGCCAGCCCTTGACGGCTACTGTGCATGGGGTTGTTTTCGCGTTTTTTGTTTCGAGGCCATCGGCCCGACAGCGATATTGCCGTGACGTTGTCCGGCTGCAATAAGCGAAGCCGCGCGAGATCGCAGATGACCTTCTGACGTGACGTCCGTATAGGTTTGCGTCTCAGAACAAGAACAAACCTTCCGAGGAAGCAGACCCATGAGCTTTTCCCGACGCACGCTTCTCAAGGCCTCCGCCGCGACCGCGGTCCTGGGCGGCATCGGCGCACCTTACGTGGCACGCGCCCAGAGCGCCGAGTTCACCTACAAATACGCCAACAACCTGCCGGACTCCCATCCGATGAACGCGCGCGCCAAGGAGATGGCTGCGGCGATCAAGAGCGAGACCAACGGGCGCTTCGACCTCCAGATCTTTCCGAACAACCAGCTCGGCTCCGACACCGACATGCTGAGCCAGATCCGCTCCGGCGGCGTCGAGTTCTTCACGCTGTCCGGCCTGATCCTGGYGACCCTGGTGCCGGCGGCATCGATCAACGGCATCGGCTTCGCATTCCCGGACTATGACACGGTCTGGAAGGCCATGGACGGCGACCTCGGCGCCTTCGTGCGTGGCGAGATCAAGAAGGCCGGCCTCGAGGTCATGGACAGGATCTGGGACAACGGTTTCCGCCAGACCACGTCGTCCAGCAAGCCGATCACGGGCCCGGACGATCTGAAGGGCTTCAAGATCCGCGTGCCGGTGTCGCCGCTGTGGACCTCGATGTTCAAGGCGTTCGATGCGGCGCCCGCCTCGATCAATTTCGCCGAAGTCTATTCCGCGCTCCAGACCAGGATCGTCGAGGGCCAGGAAAACCCGCTGGCGATCATCTCGACCGCGAAGCTCTATGAGGTGCAGAAGTACTGCTCGCTGACCAACCACATGTGGGACGGCTTCTGGTTCCTGGCCAATCGCCGCGCCTGGGAAAAGCTCCCACAGGATGTCCGCACCGTCGTCGCCAAGAACATCAACGCCGCGGCCGTCAACGAGCGCGCCGACACGGCCAAGCTGAACGCCAATCTCCAGCAGGAGCTCGCGGCCAAGGGCCTGATCTTCAACCAGCCCACGGTGGCGCCGTTCCGCGACAAGCTGCGCACGGCCGGCTTCTATGCCGAGTGGAAAGGCAAGTATGGCGACCAGGCCTGGGATCTGCTGGAAAAAGCCGTCGGCAAGCTGTCGTAACGCGTTGGGGCCGTCATGGCTCAGATCGAGGCTGAGGTGACCGGAGCGGCGGGCGAGGCGACTGTGCAGTCCCCTCGCCGACCTTCGTTGCTGGCCTCAACGGAGCGCGCGCTCGGCCTCATCGTCGAAATCCCGGCGGCGATCCTGGTGGTCGCCGAGATCGTGATCCTGTTTGCCGGCGTGGTCGCGCGCTACGGCCTGCACCGGCCGCTGATCTGGTCGGACGAGTTGGCCTCGATCCTGTTCCTGTGGCTGGCGATGCTGGGCGCGGCCGTGGCGTTCCGCCGCTCCGAGCACATGCGCATGACCGCGATCGTCGCGAGCGCAAGACCGGCGATGCGTGGCTATCTTGATCTGGTCGCGACCTGTGCGGCGCTGGCGTTCCTGGCGCTGATCGTCTGGCCGTCCTACGACTACGCCTACGAAGAGAGCTACATCACCACGCCGGCGCTGCAGATCTCGAACATGTGGCGCGCCGCGGCACTCCCGGCCGGCATCTGCCTGATGGCGGCGTTCGCGGCACTGCGGCTGCTGCGCGCGGCGGACTATCGGATGGTTGCCGCGGCCATCCTGTCGGTTGCCGTCGTGATCGGCCTGTTCTGGCTGGCTGAGCCCTCGCTGCGCCCGCTCGGCAATCTCAACCTGGTCATCTTCTTCGTCGGCGTCGCCGGCTTCTGCGTCTTTGCCGGCGTTCCCATTGCGTTCGGCTTTGGGCTCGCGATCTACGGCTATCTGGCGCTGACCACGCGGACGCCGGTGATGGTGCTGGTCGGGCGGATGGACGAGGGCATGAGCCACCTCATCCTGCTCTCGGTGCCGCTGTTCGTATTCCTTGGGCTCCTGATCGAAATGACCGGCATGGCGCGCGCCATGGTGGCGTTCCTGGCCAGCCTGCTCGGCCATGTCCGCGGCGGCCTGCATTACGTGCTGGTCGGCGCCATGTATCTGGTCTCCGGCATCTCCGGCGCCAAGGCGGCCGACATGGCCGCCGTTGCGCCCGTGCTGTTCCCGGAGATGAAGCAGCGCGGCGCCCGCCCCGGCGATCTCGTCGCGCTTCTTGCAGCGACGGGTGCCCAGACCGAGACCATTCCGCCGAGCCTCGTGCTGATCACCATCGGCTCGGTCACGGGCGTTTCGATCGCCGCGCTGTTCACCGGAGGCCTCCTGCCCGGCGTGGTGCTCGCGATCACGCTCTGCATGCTGGTGTGGTGGCGCTACCGCCACGAGGACATGAGCCATGTCCGCCGCGCCAGGGCGTCCGAGATCGGCAAGACCTTCATCGTCGCCCTGCCCGCGCTGGCGCTGCCCTTCGTGATCCGCTACGCCGTGGTCGAAGGCGTTGCCACCGCCACCGAGGTCTCCACCATCGGCATCGTCTATGGCGCCCTGGTCGGCCTCCTGATCTACCGCCGCTTCGACTGGCGGCGGCTGTTTCCGATGCTGGTCGAGACCGCGGCGCTGTCCGGCGCCATTCTCCTGATCATCGGCACCGCGACCGGCATGGCCTGGGGCCTGACCCAGTCCGGCTTCTCGCGCTCGCTGGCCGCGGCCATGACGGGATTGCCGGGCGGGTCCGCGACCTTCATCGCCGTCTCGATCCTGGCCTTCACCATCCTCGGCAGCGTGCTGGAAGGCATCCCGGCGATCGTGCTGTTCGGGCCGCTGCTGTTCCCGATCGCACGTGCCGTCGGCGTGCACGAGGTGCACTACGCCATGGTGATCATTCTGGCGATGGGTATCGGGCTATTCGCCCCGCCGTTCGGCGTCGGCTATTATGCCGCCTGCGCCATCGGACGCGTCGACCCGGCCGAAGGCATCAGGCCGATCTGGGGCTATCTGCTGGCGCTGCTGGTGGGATTGATCATCGTCGCGATCTTCCCCTGGATATCGATCGGATTCCTTTGAGACGCTTTTGAGGAGGGTGTCGATGAGTGAACGGCAGAACCAGTACAATATCGGCCTCGACAAGACCCCCGCCAACTACGTGCCGCTGACACCGCTCAGCTTTCTCGCGCGCAGCGCCGCGGTCTATCCCGATCACGTCAGCACCGTCTACGAAGGCCGCAGCTTCACCTGGGCGCAGACCTATGAGCGCTGCCGGCGCTTTGCCTCCTGGCTCGCCGGCAAGGGCATCGGCGTCGGCGATACGGTGGCGGCGATGCTGCCGAACATCCCGGCGATGAACGAGGTGCATTTCGCGGTGCCGATGACCGGCGCCGTGCTCAACGCACTCAACATCCGCCTCGATTCGCCTTCGATCGCCTTTCAGCTCGATCATGGCGGAGCGAAGATCGTTCTGGTCGATCCCGAGTTTTCCGGCGTCATCACCGATGCGCTGTCACAGATGAGCGGCCCAAAACCGTTCGTGATCGATGTCGACGATGCCGCCTTCAAGGGCGGCGCGCGCATTGGCGAGATCGAATACGAGTCCGCCGTTGCGCAGGGCGATCCGACCTTCGCCGCGATCCCGCCGAAGGACGAATGGGACGCGATCGCGCTGAGCTACACTTCGGGCACGACCGGGAATCCCAAAGGCGTCGTCACCCATCATCGCGGCGCCTATCTCAACGCCGTCAGCAACATCCTCGCAGGCCAACTCGGCCAGCATCCGGTCTATCTCTGGACGCTGCCGATGTTCCACTGCAACGGCTGGTGCTTCCCCTGGACCATCGCGGCCGCCGCCGGCATCAATGTCTGCCTGCGCAAGGTCGAGCCGACGAAAATATTCGAGCTGATCAAGGCCCACGGCGTCACCCACATGTGCGGCGCGCCGATCGTCTACAACACGCTGATCAACGCGCCTGACGCGCCGAAGGGCAGCGCGGCCCGTCGCGTCGTCGGCCTGATCGCCGGCGCCGCGCCGCCGGTCGCCGTGCTCGAAGGCGCGGAAAACATCGGCATCAAGCTCACGCATGTCTATGGGCTGACCGAAGTCTACGGCCCCGCCTCCGTCTGCGCCGAGCAGCCCGGATGGGACGAGCTCCCGGCCGCCGAGCGCGCGCGGATGAAGCGGCGGCAGGGCGTACCCTACCCGCTCGAGGAAGGCGTCACCGTCATCAATCCGCAGACCATGGTTGAGGTGCCGCGCGACGGCGAGACCATCGGCGAGGTCATGTTCCGCGGCAACATCGTGATGAAGGGCTATCTGAAGAACGAGAAGGCGACCAGGGAAGCCTTCGAAGGCGGCTGGTTTCACACCGGCGATCTCGGCGTGCTCGACGAGCACGGCTACGTCATCATCAAGGACCGCTCCAAGGACATCATCATCTCCGGTGGCGAGAACATCTCCTCGGTCGAGGTCGAGGACGTCCTCTACAAGCACCCGGCCGTGCTGTTCGCAGCCGTGGTCGCAAAGCCCGATCCGAAATGGGGCGAGGTGCCCTGCGCCTTCGTCGAGCTGAAGGACGGCGCGAGTGCGACGGAGGCCGACATCATCGCTTTCTGCCGCAGCCACATGTCGGGCTTCAAGACKCCGAAAGCGGTCGTGTTCGGGCCGATCCCGAAGACCTCGACCGGAAAGATCCAGAAATTCCTGCTGCGCAACGTGGTCGGCTCGGCGAAGGCGATTTCGGCCTGAGCCGCTATTCCGTAGTTCGACTAATTCTCGCGTTCGAGACGTAGGTTTATCAAGGCTGCCTCAGCAGATTGACCCAGCTCATTTAGACAGTCTGAAAGGGATCTCAAGCTGTCTCGAAGCCGCTCTGAATACGGGCGGCCCTGTGTGTCGCCCTTTTCGGCTTCCGAGACTGCTCGTTTGAACCATCCCACCGCAATCTCAGATCTATCAACTTGCCTTAGGCAGCATCCAACGAAGTGAAGGCTTAAGCTCAAGCTATGGTTATTAATCCGACCAAAAACGTCACCCAACTGCTTTTCCGCAACAG